>JAZSCI010000123.1:0-3982 GCA_045602865.1 Acutalibacteraceae bacterium | reverse complement strand
AGACCGTGTATGAGAACCTTGTCAAAGGGAACCTGACCTGTATATTCAAGAGCTGAGAAAATCATACGGCTAACCCAGAAGCCGATAATATCATAGCCTGTAACAAGTGTATTTGTGGGATAATAGTGCTCTAAATCCTTTGTTTTTTCAGGCCAACCAAGTGTTGAGAAGGGCCAGAGAGCAGAGCTGAACCAGGTATCAAGAGTATCCTCATCCTGTGTAAGCTTTGCCGAGCCACACTTACAACACTTATCGGGAGCATCAACACTGACAGTAATACCGCCGCAATCCTCACAATACCACGCAGGGATTCTGTGTCCCCACCAGAGCTGTCTGGAAACGCACCAGTCACGTGTGTTGTTCATCCAGTTAAGATAGTTCTTTGTAAATCTTTCGGGAACGAACTTTGTTTCGCCCTTTTCAACTGCTTCAATAGCAGGCTTTGCAAGGGGAACCATACGAACAAACCACTGCTTTGAAACCATAGGCTCAATTGTGCTATGACAACGATAGCAAGTACCAACCTCATGCTTAAGAGGTTCAATTTCCTTAATATATCCGCCTGCCTCAAGGTCAGCAAGAATCGCCTTTCTTGCTTCCATTGTGGTCATACCTGCGTATTTACCGCAATCAAGAACCTCGGGCTCATTTTCAGCAGCTCTACCGCTTGCAATAAGCTCATCGGCAATTCTCTTATCCTCTGCACCTGTAAGGTGTCCATCGTATGTAAATGTACGCACGATAGGCAGATTGCATCTCTGACCAACCTCAAAGTCATTAGGATCATGGGCGGGAGTAATTTTAACTACGCCTGTTCCCTTTGTCATATCTGCGTGCTCATCACAAACAATGGGGATCTCTTTGTTAAGGAGAGGTAAAATTACATGGCAACCATGAAGGTGCTTGTATCTTTCATCCTCTGCATTGATCGCAACTGCAGTGTCGCCGAGCATAGTCTCAGGTCGGGTTGTAGCAAGCTCAAGCTTCTCCCCTGTTTCTTTAACTGTGTAGAGAAGATGCCAGAAATTACCATCCTTCTCCTCATACTCAACCTCTGCATCGGAAATGGATGTATTACAACAGGGGCACCAGTTAACCATACGATTGCCTCTGTAAATGAGGTCCTTGTCATAAAGAGTGTTAAAAACAGTATTAACTGCCTTGATGCAGCCTTCATCAAGAGTAAAGCGCTCTCTATCCCAGTCACAGGATGAGCCAAGCTTTTTCAGCTGCTCAACAATTCTGCCGCCATACTGCTCCTTCCAGGCCCATGCTCTCTCAAGGAAGCCATCTCTTCCGAGATCTTCCTTTGTGATGCCTTCCTTACGCATAACCTCAACAATCTTTGCCTCAGTTGCGATGGAAGCGTGATCAGTACCGGGAAGCCAGAGTGTGTCAAAACCGGACATTCTCTTCCAACGAATAAGAATATCCTGAAGGGTGTTATCAAGGGCATGTCCCATATGTAACTGACCGGTAATGTTTGGTGGCGGTATAACGATTGTATAGGTAGGCTTTCCTTCTTCACATTCTGCGTGGAAATACTTACCCTCTAACCATGATTGATATATACGATCTTCAACATTTTTGGGATCGTACTGCTTTGCGAGTTCTTTCTTCAAAAGAATTTCCCCCTTATAATACATATATTTATAAAAAAATTACTCTTTATTATCACATATATTTACAATATTGTCAATGTTTGAAAGAACTTTTTGATTCAATGTTTTATACAAAAACAAGTATTTGTGATTATGGCTAAACTTTGCCCGTAAATTTCTATATTCATTAAAAAGCTTCGCAATTGAAACAGAAGGAAAAATATTATATAATCATAGTACAAAGTTAAATACGAGGTGATTTATTTGAGCAGGCTTTCCGTTAAACATTTCTTCAAAAAAACTCCTGATGAAGGCTATTATGTTGCAAACAGAGATATTCTCAACTATGCTATCGGTCTTACAGGACAGAATATGACCTATTCCTATGTGTCGGGATGGCTTCGTTATTTCTGTATAAACATCCTTCACATAGCTCCCGACAAGGTTGGCGCCCTCTTCTCCTTTACATATATCTGGGATGCTATTAACGATCCCGTTGTAGGAGCTGTAATTGACAGAAGAAAACACAAGCCATACAACAAGCTTCGCCCTTATCTTCTGTATATGCCCCCTATAATCGGCGTATTGTCTATGCTTATGTTCCTCAATACCCCCTTTGATGAACAAGGCCGTTCCATTTATATTTTCCTTGTATATCTCGTATGGGATTTCTTTTACTCCTTTCAGGATGTTGGCTTATGGGGTATGATTGCCGTTTCCACCTCCCGCTCAGATGAACGCTCAAAAATTGCCCAGTGGGTTTCAATCGGCGCAGGTGCAGGTGGTGCTATTGCAGGTGTTTTCCAACAAGTAAGAGGAATGCTCAATGGTGCCGGAATGAGCGATATTTATGTATTTATGATTTTCGGTATAATTTTCGGTCTTGGCGGTGAGCTTCTCTCCATCAGAGCCCACAAAATCAAAGAAGTTATTGATGACAATTCACCAAAGGAAAGTGTTATTAAATCTCTTACCGTGCTAAGACACAACCCCACACTTTTGCTTATTTCACTTGCCCGCTTCTCTCTTGCTCTCGGTCCCAAAGTACAGAATGCATATTTCTTTTATAACGCAATTACCTTTGAAGACGGCAAGCATCTTGAATTCCTCTTTGGTTTGGTGGAGGGTATTCCCGGTGCCGGCGCAATATTCTTCGCGAATATAATCGCTAAAAAGGTTGGCGGAATGAAGAAGGTGCTTATTCTTTCACAGATTATGGCGATTTCACTCCGACTTATAACCTTCTTTGTAGGATATGACTCTTGGCCAAAATTCTTTATAATGTGTCTTCTTATTTCGCTTGTAAACATTCCGGGAAGCCTTATGGATATTGCCCACCGCACTCTTACAAGTAATTCGATTGATGAGGTTGAATTAAAGACAGGTATCAGAACAGAAGGCGTATCCTTCTCTATGCAGAATTTCACCACAAAAATGCAGAACGCAGCCTCAACATTCATTGAAGGCAAGCTTTTATCTTACCTGAAATATGACAGTCACGCATCACAGGCAGGATTTAAACAAAATGCAAAATTCATCAAATGGCAGTGGCCTATGTTTATGTTAGGTCCGGTAGTAGGTGCAATTCTTTATCTTATTGCAATATCCTTCATAAAGGACAGTAAGGAACACAGAGAAGAAGTTGAAAAGCAATTAAGGGAAAGAAAAGAAGAAATAAACAAATTGAGCAACAAAGATTTACAGACAGAGGCTTAAAACACTTGATTTTTCACACAAAATATACTATACTGAAACAGTAAATATAAACTTGCTTGAAAGGAGCAATAAAAATGAAACCTATTAAAGAAAGAAATTTCGTAACCTATTGCATCTTATCTGTTCTCACCCTTGGTATCTATGCACTTGTTTTTTGGCACAGACTTGCTAAGGATGTAAACAAGCTTTGTGAAGGCGATGGCAAAAAGACAATGAAATATGTCCCCTCCTTCTTCCTCAGCCTTATCACTGTTGGTATTTTCGGCTTTGTGTGGAAATACAAGCTTGCTGAAAGACTCAGAGATAACGCAGAGCGTTACGGTCTTTGCTTCAGCGAAAGCGGTGCTCTTGTAGTTGTATACTCCACAGTTGGTATGCTTCTTTGTCTTGCAGGTCCCGTTGTTGGTCACTACATACTTGTTAAGAACTTCAACAAAATGGCTAAAGCTTACAACGATTACAACTCTCTTGTAGACGAAAATGCCGGTGAAGATATTTTCGCTGACTAATTGATACAATTAAATATTTAAAGCCGAGGAAAAAGCAAAAACTATTTCCTCGGTTTTTTGATACAATAATAAAAAATGTTCGGAGTTGGTTGTATGGAAAACAAAATATTTTGTCTGCCAATTAAAACCCCTGACGGAATTATTAAATTAAAAATC
>JAZSCI010000122.1:0-6641 GCA_045602865.1 Acutalibacteraceae bacterium | reverse complement strand
CCGATTTCAAGAGAACGGATACCCTTAAGAAGAGCCTCTTCAAGATTTGAGCCGATACCCATAATCTCACCGGTAGCCTTCATCTGTGTACCAAGCTTGTTGGTAGCAGAAGCAAACTTATCAAAGGGGAAACGGGGTAATTTAGCAATTACATAGTCAAGCTGTGGCTCAAATGCCGCATTGGTATTAGCAATTTTGATATCCTCAAGAGCCATACCCACTGCAATCTTTGCAGTAACACGGGCAATAGGATAACCTGAAGCCTTTGATGCAAGTGCAGAGGAACGGGATACTCTTGGGTTAACCTCAATAAGGTAATACTCTGAGTTATAGGGATTAAGAGCAAACTGAACATTACAGCCACCCTCGATTTTAAGCTCCTTGATAAGCTTGATAGCAGAATCATTGAGCATCTTTTCATCCTCTTTGCTGAGAGTCATAATGGGAGCTACAACGCAGGAGTCACCGGTGTGAACACCAACGGGATCGATATTTTCCATACCGCAGATGGTGATAGCGTGGTCATTTGAGTCACGCATAACCTCAAACTCAATTTCCTTGTAGCCCTTAACGGATTTTTCAATAAGAACCTGATGAACGGGAGAAAGATTAAATGCGTTAATACCGATTTCTATAAGCTCCTCATCATTGTAAGCGAAGCCGCCGCCCGTACCGCCAAGTGTGAAAGCAGGGCGAAGAACAACGGGATAGCCTATACGGTTAGCAGCTGCCTTTGCCTCCTCCAATGAATAGGTAATCTCTGAAGGAATAACGGGCTCGCCGATAGACTCGCAAAGCTCCTTGAACATTTCACGATCCTCCGCACGTTCGATAGAAGCACTTGAAGTACCGAGAAGCTGTACATCACACTCCTTAAGAACACCCTTTTTCTCAAGCTGCATAGCAAGGTTAAGTCCTGTCTGACCACCGATACCGGGGATGATAGCATCGGGGCGCTCATGACGGATAATCTTTGCCACATACTCAAGGGTAAGAGGCTCCATATACACCTTATCTGCGATAATTGTATCAGTCATAATTGTAGCAGGGTTAGAGTTTACAAGAACAACCTCGTAGCCCTCCTCCCTGAGTGCAAGACACGCCTGTGTACCTGCATAGTCAAATTCTGCAGCCTGACCGATAACAATCGGGCCTGAGCCGATGATCAGAATTTTCTTGATATCTGTTCTTTTTGCCATTGAAGATTCCTCCTAATATATTTACCGAAAATAATTTGCTGATTTAAAAACGGACAGTTACTTAAGATAAACTGTTTTCCCGTTGTAAACTGTAGCCACACATTCACCTGCTACTGTCCATCCCTCAAAGGGGGTTGCTCTGCCTTTTGAAAGGAAGTCATCAGGATTCACTGTATGCTCCTCTGTCAGATCCCATATTGTGTAATCCGTACCAAGCGGGATTCCGAAGCGTTTTCTGGGATTAATTGCCATTAACTCAACGAGTCTGTCAAGGGAAAGAAGTCCTGTTTTCACAAAATGCTTGTACATAACACCGAATGCTGTTTCTATTCCCACAACACCGAAGGCACTTCCTTCCAGCCCCTTGCTCTTTTCTTCTGCGGAATGGGGTGCATGGTCGGTAGCTATCATATCGATAGTTCCGTCAAGAATACCCCCAACAAGAGCTAACCTGTCTTCCTCGGATCTCAGAGGCGGATTCATTTTGAATCTTCCCTCCTCCTGAAGGAAGCTGTCATCCATCACAAGATAGTGGGGTGCCGTTTCGCAGGTAACATCAACACCCTCTGCCTTTGCCCTTCTTATAAGCTCTACACTTTCCTTTGTGGAAATGTGACAAACGTGGTATTTGCAGCCCGTTTCCTTTGCAAGAAGCAAATCTCTTTTTATGGGGCCCCATTCACTTTCACTGCATATTCCTCTGTGCGAGTGCCTGCGGGCATATTCACCATCGTGAATGTAGCCGCCGTGCAGCAAGGAATTATCCTCACAATGAGCCACTATCATTTTACCGAGCCTTTTTGCCTCAAGCATAGCCCGGCGCATAAGCTCCTCACTCTGCACTCCTCTGCCATCATCGGAAAAGGCTATGCACCTGTCTGCCATTTCCTCCAGTGCCGAAAGCTGTTCACCCTTCTGAGCAACAGTGATAGAGCCATAGGGATAAACTCCGATAAGTGCATCCTTTCCGATTATGCTCAGCTGCTCATCCAGATGCTCACCCGTATCGGGCACGGGATTGAGATTCGGCATAGTACATACTGCCGTATAGCCGCCTCGCGCTGATGCCCTGCTACCGCTTTCTATGGTCTCTTTATAAGAAAATCCCGGCTCACGGAAATGCACGTGCACATCACAAAAGCCGGGTAAAACAGTATATTTCTCAGAATTGAAAGCAGAAAGGGCTTTACAAGACAATAAGTGAGACTGGACGGTTGCATAAAAAGGCACTGCCCCGAAACCGTCTGTTGCAAGAGATTTTATTGTCTTTGCCTTAAGCTGTTGATTCATAACTAATCCCTTTCCTGACATAAAAATAAGCCTTGTCGTATCGGACAAGGCTGAATACACAAAAGCTGATACAGTTACCCTGTACCCACAAAATCATATATCAATCTTGCCGATATCTCGTATCGACTTAAAGACCTTATTTAGAATACCATAATTACATATTAAAGTCAATACCGAAACCGCCTCCAAGACCATTTTCAAGCACCATTTTTAGCCGCTCAAAAACAAATAATTTTGTTGAAAATAACTAATTTCATTTTTTGTAATATTTTCCCGACCTTTTCAGGTAATCTATAAGCATTCCGGGCCAGTCTGTCTGGACAATATCAAAGTTCCTGTCTGCAAGCCAGCCCCAACCGAGATTCTCCGAAACAGTAAGGGCGGTGTCATCACTGTGCCCGCCTGCAAGCTGCTTTTTGTGATCAAAAATAATGGAGTTTACCCACACAAGAACATTGTCCTTGTGCATTTTTTCTATAAATCTATCGGAAGCGAGTGCAGAATCATCTCTGTCAAAAAGAACCTCTACGCCTACGTAATTTATATTGCTTTCTACAAGCTTTTCGTGAAGCGGATGCCTTCCGCTGACAATAGGCATAAAAGAGATATCGGTGCAAAGCTCTTCTATAAGACTCAGATTTTTTCGGTTAATCTTACTCTTTACAAGCACCTGCTCCTTCATTCCGTGTCTGTCAATAGCAGTATAAATTTCCTCGGGATTATCCCAGAATTTATCCACATTTATGAAGCATCTGCCCTTGAACTGTTCAAGGAAATCATCAAAGGAAGCTATGCCGAACTGAGTGGGAGTATTATCGAAATTCACATATTTCATATTGCTGATTTTATCGAATTTCTTTCCGGAAAGCCTTGTGAATTTATCAAGATGAGCCCTCTCCATTCCGGGATGAAACAAAAACAACTTTCCGTCACGACTGCAGCTCACATCAACCTCTATCATATCCGCACCCTGCTTCAATGCAATCTCGTATGCCGCAAGGGTATTGCAGGGAATATTTCCTCCTGCCACACCTCTGTGTGCCGTAACAATAATATTCTCTGACGCCTTTTCTCTCAATGTCATCATTTGTCACACCTCCGGATTTTCTGCCGCAATCTGCCGGGCATATTCTTCAGGCTATTTTATCACATTTTTCACCCGCTTACAACAAGTCACGGAATATACTTTTACAATATTTGCGAATATGGAACTTTTCACAAAATGTAACCACTAAACTTTGGCAATATAACGAACAATATTTATTGATTATATTTTACTGATGGTGTAAAATGTAAAATGAAGGAATATAAGCATTCTACGGATGCAAAAATACTCCTCAAAGAGCGAGGCAGTTGGTGATTCATTACGAAAAACGATAATATTTATATTTTCAACAAAGGCTTTAATTATTCACAGGACGGACCGGGAAACAGACTGGTTTACCATCTTTCGGGTTGTAATCTTTTCTGCCCCTGGTGTTCAAATCCCGAAGGTCTCTCTTCGGACAAAAGCACACAGACTCACACCACAGAAGAGCTTTTAAACGAAGCTCTTTCCTGCAAAATGATGTTTTTTGACGGCGGCGGTGTTACTCTGACAGGGGGTGAGCTCTCTCTCCAGAAGGAGCCCGTTATAAGCCTTCTCGGAAAGCTCAAGGAAAACAACATACACACCTGCATAGAAACCAATGCTTCCATAGCAGATTGCCGTGAGCTTTTTGATATGGTGGACTATATGATTGCAGACTTCAAGAGTCCGTTTGCAGATAAGCTTTCGCTTGTCACGGGAGCAGATATAGAAATAATCAAAGACAATCTGCTTTACAGAGCCTCCACTCACAAGCCTCTGCTTGTGAGAGCTACCCTTATAAACGGCTTCAACACGGGGACGGACAATGCAATTGCCTTTGCCGATTTCTTTGAAAAACTGCAAAGAGAAAGCGGAAGCCATAAGCTTTTCTTTGAAATTCTTACATATCACGAATACGGAAAGGACAAATATGAAAAGCTGAACAAGGAATACACCATAAATGATGGCTATGTAAAGGAAGAGGATATACTCACTCTTTCACAAGAAATACAAAAAAGAGGCTTAAAGCTCATAAATACATGAGGTGATATAAATGTACAAATTCAATCCGGAAAAAATAACTGAACAGGCAAACGCCCTCTTCCGCGAGGAGCGTGCCATAAACCACCTTGAGGGTTGGTTCATCTTAAAAGAAAGGGAGCAGGAGGCGGATGCTTTATTCAAAAATCTTCCCCCGATGCTCAGAGCCGCAAACAAATTCCGTGAAGCGGTAAAAACACTCCCCTTATACATAAGCGACAACGCTATATTTGCAGGCACACAAAGAGATGCCTTCGCAAGAAGCTATGCTCTCATAAATCCATCCTTCAGAGTGGAAACCTTCAACGGCTACTGCGATCCCACCGCCGTTTACGGAGATATCACTCCTACGGAAGAATTCACCGAGGAGCGAATTAATACTATGCGTGAGCTGGACAAGGAAACAGACTATGTAAAAAATCTTTGCAAGGTATACGAAAGCTGTGAAACCCACACAAAAGAGGTTGCATATTTCATTGAGCAGGTTACGGGACATCTTATCCCTGATATGCGCTACGCCTTAAAGCACGGTATTTCCGCCATGCTTTCCCGCATCTCCGAAAAGCAGAAAGACTGTAACGAAGAACAGAAGGACAATTACGAGGCTATGAAAATTGCCCTTGAATGTGCCCTTATACTTGCAGAAAGATACAAAGAAATTGCAGAAGAAATGCTGCACAATGCAGAGGGCGACAGACGTGCTCAGCTTGAGTTACTCATTTCTGCACTTGAAAGAGTTCCGTACAATGGTGCAACAACCCTTTTCGAGGCAATCCAGAGCTTTATCATTCTCTGGCAGACAATGTGCCTTGAGCAGGCGCCCAACCCCTTTGCCTTCTCCGTAGGTAATGCAGACAGAATCTTTGAGCCTTACAGAGAGGCTGACGGCTTATCAAGAGAGGAAGCCGCTGCTCTCTTCAAGCATTTCCTTGTATTCTTCAATGTTGCAGACAGAAGCTGGGCTATTTCCCAGAATCTTATTGTAAGCGGCAGAGACACAGAGGGTAATGACCTTACAAACCTTTCAACCTATGCTCTTCTTGATGCTTACTATGAAATGAATCTGCCTCAGCCCATACTTTCCGTAAAGCTTCACAAAAATACTCCTCAGAAGCTTTATGAGGAGCTCGGAAGATTCTTATTCACACCCGGTTGCCTTACACCTTCCTTCTTCAATGATGACTCTCTCTTTGAGATTCTTCCCAAGGCAGGAATCGACCTTGAGGATGTACCCGACACCTCAATCGCAGGATGTCAGGAGCCTCTTATTATGGGCAAGGACAACGGAAACACTACTAATAGCTGGTTCAATTTAGGAAAGATTCTTGAGCTTACACTCAACAACGGATACTCCACAGTAACGGGAGAAAAAATCGGTACTGTATGCGAGGAAGCAGATGCTTTCACCGCACTTAAGAACATCCGCGAAAGATTTTACAGTAATACACAGTATTTCTGTGATGAAATGGTAAAGGCGGCAAATGGTGCTTCAAGAGCTATTTCACATTTACCCGTACCCTTCCTCAGCACCGTAATGGGCGGTATCGAAACAGGCTATGACACAAGGGATATCAACCATCAGGGCACAAAATACAACGGTAGCGGCTGTCTTATTCACGGCACAAGTGTTGTAGCCGACTCCTTTGTCGCTATTGACAAGCTCCTTGAGGAGCGCCCCGGGGATGCTCAGCTTCTTCTGGATGCGCTCAAATGCAATTTCGAGGGCTACGAGGAGCTTCGTGATTTCCTTATGTCTGCACCTAAATTCGGAAACAACAATTCCGTTGCAGACAAGGAAGCAGAAATACTCACATCAAAAATTGCCGATATGGTAAGAGCAGAGAAAAACTATCTCGGAAATAATTTCCGACCTGATTTCTCCACACCCTCCACACATCTTCTTTACGGCTACTGGGTTGGAGCGCTTCCCTGCAGAAGAAAATCACGAGATATGCTCAACTATGGTATAGATCCCCTCTACGGAGAAGCACAGAACGGCTTAGGCTTCAGAACGCTCTCTGTTATGAAGCTTCCCTTTGAAA
>JAZSCI010000121.1:0-4817 GCA_045602865.1 Acutalibacteraceae bacterium | reverse complement strand
GCAAAGGTGCGTTGTTTTCAGATGTTTATCTTATTTCTTGAAGAGTCCGAGGATGTCAACAATATCATCATCGTCAGCAGAGGAAGCAGAAGCTGTGTCTGCAGAAGCTGCCACACCTGACTTATTAGCAAAACCGTTAATATCAGTACCGAAGCCTGTTGCAATAACAGTAACGATCATTTCATCATCAAGCTTCTCATCAAATGCAACACCGAAGATAATATTAGCATCTGCATCAGCAGCATCAGCAATAATGCTTGCGGACACATCAACATCATCAAGAGTGATGTCAGGAGAAGATGTAATGCTGATAATTACGCCCTTTGCACCCTGAATAGTTGTTTCAAGAAGAGGACTTGATACAGCGGCATTTGCTGCTGCCTCTGCCTTCTCCTTACCTGCGGCTCTGCCGACACCCATATGAGCATGACCTGCATCCTTCATAACTGCAGTAATATCAGCAAAGTCAAGGTTAATAAGACCGGGAACCTTAATAAGGTCAGAAATACTCTTTACTCCCTGACGAAGAACATCATCAGCTACATCGAAAGCATTAGCAAATGTAATCTTCTGGTCAGAAACCAATTTAAGTCTCTCGTTGGGGATAACGATAAGACTGTCAACGTGCTGAGCAAGGTCAGCGATACCTGCATCAGCCTGCTGCATTCTTCTCTTGCCCTCGAAAGCGAAGGGCTTTGTAACGATACCAACAGTAAGGATACCGCTGTTCTTAGCAATTTCTGCAATAGCGGGAGCTGCACCTGTACCTGTACCACCGCCCATACCGGCAGTAATGAATACCATATTAGCACCATTGAGAGCATCAACGATAGCTTCCTTGCTCTCCTCAGCAGCCTTAAGTCCCATTTCGGGGCGAGCACCGGCACCACGACCGCCTGTCACCTTTTCACCGATCTGGATTTTATGTGTAGCCTTGGACTGTGTAAGTACCTGCTTATCAGTATTGATTGCAATAAACTCAACACCCTGAAGACCTGAGCTTACCATTCTGTTGATGGCATTTCCGCCGCCACCGCCGACACCTATGACTTTAATCTGTGTTACGTCCTCGAAATCATTGGAAAGTTCGAAACCCATTTTATAATCCTCCTATATTTTTACATAATAAACTATTATAATACATTATTTATATTACCATAGATTTGTTACAATAGCAAGTTTTTTTACAATTTTTTTGCACTTTTTGACTTTTTAATTGCCTGAAGCCGATATTTTCGTTTATTGCTCCACGGCAGTTTGTGTTTCTGTTCCCTTATTTTTTTCTTTGGCAGTATTTTTATCCTTGTTTTTTGCTTCGTTTTTTATACTAACCGATTCAAAAACTGCAGTTTTACCGTTACGCAGATCAAGAACACCCTCTTCGTATGGGTTAAGCTCATTTTCCTTCTCAACCGCAACCGCTGCAACTCCTAATTTATCCTGCACATTCTCTGCATTCCCCAAAAGAAGTATTATTCTGTTATCGTGCGTAATTCTTATATCATCCAGCTTACTTATATCGATTTCAGTTATTGTTTTAAGCCCTGCTTTTTCAACCGCACCGAGAATACCAATCAAAGCCTCTACCTTTTTTACATCCCCTTCGATGACTCTTCCGGTTATAGTGCTTGTAGCCTTAAATCCCTTTACAGGAGGGACACTCTCGCTGAGTATGCTTCTGTCCTCAGAAAGCACCTTACCCTCCGTATCAAGAATTATATAACCATTCTTTCCCTCAATAGATGCCGCCTCTGTTGCAGGAGTTACTTTTATTATCATCGTATCAGGAAAGTCTCTTTCAACAACTGCTTCTTTTATGTAAGGCAAACGGTTGCATATCAAAGAGCTCGTTTCATCCGGATCAATAAAGAACATATTCTTCCCCGGCACTATGCCGCTATTTTCCACTACCATACTCTTTGAGTATGCGCACTCACCTGTTACTACAACATCTCCAACCTTAAAGAAAAGAGCAAAAACAAGAACTATAGCCAGAGATATAATAACAAGGACTGCAAGGGCACTATATACAGAGCGTCTCAGCTTTCTGTGCTTTGTTTTCTTCTTCTGAGCACGCGAACGGATTTCATCATCAGACATACCGCTATCGACTTTTTTAGAATACTGCGCAGCAGAGCTGAAATCTGCCCTCATTTTCTTTTTTCTATTGTCTTTTCTGTCCATTTTATTTATCCCTTCTTTTTATATCACCGTTAAGCCTCGAGAGATTACCCTCAAAATCCTCATAGCCTCTGTCTATATACCTGATATTCTTCACAATCGTTGTACCTTCTGCACAAAGGCCTGCAAGAACAAGTGCAGCTCCCCCGCGCAAATCAGGGGAAATAACCTCTGTACCGTACAACCTTTTCACACCATCCACAACTGCAACGCGCCCCTCAGTACGAATAGAGGCTCCCATACGAACAAGCTCCGGAATGTGTTTAAAACGACTCTCAAAGATATTTTCAACTATAACACTGGTTCCCTGTGCAACCGAAACAAGGGTAGTAAAGGGTGCCTGTGCATCAGTAGGAAAGCCGGGAAATGGTTGTGTAACTATTTTATCTATCCTTTTCAGGGATGAACCGACTCTTAACCTGATTTCCTTACATTTAACGGAAACATCACAACCTGCACATTCAAGAAGCGACAAGGTCGACTGCATACATATAACATCACTGTTTCTCACAGTAATATCACCTGAGGTTACTGCTCCGGCTATAAGGTATGTAGCCGCAGCTATTCTGTCCCCCATAACACTATACTCGCAGCCGTTAAGTTTATCACAGCCATCAATGGTAATGATACTCTCCCCTGCGCCCCTTATATTTGCCCCACTCTTATTGAGAAAATTACACAAATCAGAAATCTCAGGCTCTCTCGCCGCATTGACTATCGTTGTAGAGCCTTTGGCAAAAACAGAAGCAAGAATTGCATTTTCCGTTGCGCCCACGCTGGGGAATGAAAATGTTATTTTGCTCCCCTTGAGCCCCTTTTCACAGTCAAAGCAAAGCTTTCCGTGTTGCTCATTCACCTGAGCACCCAACCGCCTGACCGCATAAAGATGAAGATCAATGGGCCTCAGACCTATCTCGCAACCGCCGGGAAAGAAAATCTCGGCTTTACCCGTTTTGCCGATAAGAGCGCCAAGAAACATAACCGAGGAGCGAAGCTCCCTCATAAGAGCCTCGGGAATATCATTCCCAAAGGCATTGGTACTGTCAACAAAAACAGTATTACCCTCCTGATCCACCTTACAACCGAGATGGCGGAGGATTTTAATGGTGCATTCCGTATCAGACAACGCCGGGCAATTATGTATCACAGATTTGCCGCCAACAAGATATGCAGCAGCAAGAATGGGCAAGGCGCTGTTTTTTGAACCCTGAACATCAATACTGCCCTTGAGCCTTCTTCCACCATTAATAACGAAATCGGACATATTACATTCGCACCTTTCAGGTAGTCTAAAGTATAATATGTCTTTTTCAGAAAAAGGTTAATTCTTTTTTACAAGTCCTATAACAATTTCTGTTATTTTTTCAGGAGCATCAAGCACCGCCATAGCTTTTGCATTTCTGCCGATTTCCTCAAGCCTTGCTCTGTCAGAAAGCAGAGAATTGATTTTCTCGCCAAGAAGCTCACCTGTCAGATCTTTCTCTTCAATAATATCCGCCGCATTATTATTCACAAGAGCCATAGCATTATGGAATTGGTGATTTTCCGTAACATTAGGCGAAGGAATAAGAATAGATGGCTTACCGAGAGCTTCAAATTCCGAAAGAGAGGATGCTCCCGCACGGCATATAACAAGATCTGCCGCAGACAGACATACATCCATATCGTTAATGTATGTGCGAATCATTATATTATCCTTCTTGTCAGGCTCAACACCCTTCTCCCTGATTTTATCAGGGACCCAGGTACCATACTGCCCCGTTGAAATAATATAATTGTAGTCATCCCTTTTCGGGTTACCGGTAACGAAATCAACTATAGCCTCATTGATAACTCTTGCACCGAGAGAGCCTCCCATACAAAGGATAATAGGCTTATTGTCAAAGCCGAGCTTTGCTCTTGATTCACGGGCATCAGCCTCAAGAAGCTCACCTCTTACGGGAAGACCTGTTACAACCGGCTCGTTTTTGCACACCATATGTTTCTTTGCCGCATCCACCGTAACCATAACACGGTCAACCTTTTTGGCAAGAGTTTTATTGGTGATACCGGGATATGCATTCTGCTCGTGTATTGCAGTAGGTATCCCCATTTTTGCAGCCATACGGATAACGGGACCGCTTACATATCCGCCAAAGCCCAACGCTACATCGGGTTCAAAATCCTTGATTATTTTTTTCACTGCAGAAGAGCTTTTAAGAGTTCTTTCAACAGTTTTTATGTTCGCTTTTATGCCCGCAAGAGACAAATCTCTCTTGAAGCCTGACATTTCAATAGTTTTCAGGTTATAGCCTGCCTCGGGGACAATTTTTGCTTCAATTCTGTCGGGAGTACCCACAAAAAGAATCTCCGCATCAGGATATTTTCTTTTTATATGACCGGCAACTGCAAGGGCGGGATTTACGTGTCCTCCCGTTCCGCCTGCCGCAATTAATATTTTCATAAACAAATCACCTTAAGCCTCTTCTGTAGTTTGCTTTGTTTTTTCAGCACTCTTTTTTCCGGTGCTTACTCTTTTATTTTTTCCTTTTCCGCCAAGCACAGATGCGAAGCTTTCCCGCATTGAGAAAACCACCGGTATATCCGCTTGACGGGAAACACATAGGACAATAAACATTTCACACAAGGTCATTACT
>JAZSCI010000120.1:0-6240 GCA_045602865.1 Acutalibacteraceae bacterium | reverse complement strand
AAAATCCTCACCGATACCCGTACCAAGTGCAAGTACAACGGGAGTAAGCTTATCGTTACCGATAACCTTGGCAACTCTTGCCTTTTCAACGTTGGGCATTTTACCCCAGAGAGGAAGAATAGCCTGAATCATTCTGTCACGGCCTGCCTTTGCAGAGCCACCCGCAGAATCTCCCTCTACGATATATATTTCGGTTTTTGAGGAATCCTTATCAATACAGTCTGCAAGCTTACCGGGAAGAGAATTACTCTTGAGTACGGATTTTCTTGCGCTGTCACGAGCCTTTCTTGCAGCCTCTCTTGCACGGGAAGCATCAAGGGCTTTATTGAAAATTGCCTTTGCCTCGGCAGGATTTTCCTCAAAATATGTGGAAAGCTTTTCGTAAACACATTTTGAAACAAGGGGAGTAATGTCAGTATTACCTAATTTACCCTTTGTCTGTCCTTCAAACTGTGCCTCGGTAAGCTTAACGCTTATAACCGCCGTAAGACCTTCACGGACATCATCACCTGAAAGATTCTTGTCATTATCCTTAAGAAGCTTGAATTTTCTGCCGTAATCGTTGAATACTCTTGTAAGGGCAGTTTTGAAGCCGTTTTCGTGAGTACCGCCATCAATAGTACGGACATTATTTGCAAAGCTGAGGAGAAGGTCATTGTAGCTGTCATTGTACATAAGGGCAATATTTGCCTCTCTGTCACCGCTTACAGCAGAGAAATGTATGGGATTTTCGTGTAAGGGAGTAAGACCTCTCTTTTTTGTTTCAAACTCAACAAAGGAGCTGATACCGCCCTCATAACAGTAAATTTCCTTTTTTTCCTCATCACCGCGCTTGTCAGTAAGAGAAATGGAAAGTCCTGCATTAAGGAAAGCCTGCTCTCTCAGTCTTCTTTCAAGAACCTCAAACTCATAAACGGTAGTTTCTGTAAATATTTCAGCATCTGCCTTAAAGCGGATAAGTGTACCTGTTTCCTCAGTATCACCTATAACCTTAAGGTCGCAGGTAGGATTACCTCTTTCAAATCTCTGATAATGAACGTGACCGTCCTGAGAAACCTCAACCTCAAACCACTCGGAAAGAGCATTAACAACAGATGAGCCAACGCCGTGAAGACCGCCGGAAACCTTGTAGCCGCTTCCGCCGAATTTACCACCCGCATGAAGAACAGTAAGAACAACCGTAACTGCGGGGAGTCCCTGCTGCTCGTTGATGCCAACGGGGATGCCTCGGCCGTTGTCCCTTACCGTAATAACATCACCGGGGAGAATTTCCACCTCAATATGAGTACAAAAGCCTGCCAGCGCCTCATCAATAGAGTTGTCCACGATTTCGTAAACAAGGTGATGTAAGCCCTTCGGTCCTGTGGAGCCTATGTACATACCGGGCCTTTTACGAACCGCCTCAAGTCCTTCAAGAACCTGAATGGCACTTGCATCGTACTTTTCCGTAACTACGGTATCGATTTCTCCATTCTCATCGAGAATGACATTCTGCTCTAAAGCTTCCTCACGAAGCTCCTCTTCGGTTTTAATAATGTTTTCTTCCAAAATAATTAACCTCCGTAGAAGATTCTAAATAATATATAAAAAATAAATATTATTTTCCTTTTTTAAATTCTTTTATTCTTTTTGTTTTATTATCAATGCGCTTCTGAATTGTTGCAACGTTTACGGGAGAAATAAAAATTCTCTCCCCCCTTGGAGTTTCACACACAATAAAGGATTTTGGAAGCTCAAAGGGTGAAACGTTTATAACCTTTTTCATTTTTTCTCCGTTATTGAGAAATTCAACTGTCCTTTTCATAACGGTAGTGCTTTCCATATCGAATATTCCAACGATTTCCTCGGCACTAACCACCGTATCCTCGCCTATATGAATAAACATACTATTTCAGCTCACCACCGCTTATGAGAAATGACTTTCCCACACTAAGCCTTAAAGCCTGTGTAGGCTCACAGCAGGTCAGAAACACCTGTCTGTCATTTATATGATTAAGTATATAGTCCTGCCTTCTTTCATCCAGCACACTCATAACATCATCAAGGAGAGCCACGGGATTTTCACCTGTGATTTCCTTTATAATCCTTGATTCGCTGAGCTTAAGTGAAAGGGCGCAGGAGCGCTGCTGCCCCAGAGAGCCGAATGAACGGGCACTTACAGAATTTATAAGTATTTCAAGGTCATCTCTGTGAGGTCCCACAGAGGTGCTTTTTGTCTGCAAATCCTCATTTCTCGCATTCTTAAGAAGCTCCAGAGAATATGCTTGTAAATCACTTACGGACATATTTTTATCAAGAGAGCCTGCTCTTGAATATTCCACAGATATTTTTTCTCTGTTTTCTGAAATTCCCGAATATATTTCCTCGGAATAGCCCGACAAAAGCTCAGTATATTTTATTCTTTCATCTATTATCCGGGCAGAATAAGAGGAAATCTGGGTATCCCAGCTGTCAAGCACATCATAAAGGGCAGAGGAGTGAGTAAAGCTTATGTCCTTAAGTATACTGTTTCTCTGTAAAATTGCTTTTTTGTATAAAGCAAGATTTCTGGCATAAGAGGGCTTAAGCTGACATATTGCCGTATCTAAAAATCTGCGCCGTGCGGCAGGCCCGTCTTTTATAAGTGAAAGGTGTAAGGGTGAAAAGATAACTCCGTAAAAGCTTCCTATAAGCTCGGGAGCAGACCTTAAAGGCACTCCGTTGTGATAAATGAGCTTTTTCTTTTCTCCTATAACAATTTCGGAATTTTTATCCCTTGACTCATTATTGAATGAAAGCCGTATTTTTGAAAATTCCTCACCGAATTTTATAAATTCCGTATCCTTTGCCCCACGGAAGCTTTTGCAGCCGGTAAAAAGCCATATTGCTTCAAGAATATTTGTCTTTCCCTGAGCATTTTCACCGTAAATTACATTTACTCCCTTGTGGGGTTCAAGCTCCATAGAGGCTATATTCCTGAAATTTTCAAGTGTAACAGAATTAACTGTCATATATCCTCCTTTTTGAGCTTTTCTTAATTTATAAATTCTTTATTTTAAAAGTATTTTTAATTAAATCACTTTTGATTTAATCAGAATTAAAAAGAATAATTCAATATCCTTCCTTCAGCCTCATTTACACAATGTGAAATATTATTTTTTCATATTCTGCGGTGTCACCTGCACGGAGCTTTTTTCCTCTCATTGTGCAGATTTCACCGTTTACTCTTACTTCACCGTTCTGTATAACTATTTTTGCGTGACCGCCGGTGTTTACAACACTGGCATTTTTGAGCATATCATCAAGTCTTATGAAATCACCCTTAAGCTTGAAATCCTGATGCTCTCTTTTCAAAACTCTTGCATTTATTTTCATTTGTGAACATTCCTTATATAAATGTTTATAGCTTATAAGCTATATAAATTTACTTATATAAATTAACCCGTAGATTAGTTAATTAAAGGATTGCTTCGTTCTTCAGTCTCATAGGAATAATGAGGAAAATGAAGCTGTCGCCCTCAAGAGGCTTTATAATAATAGGTGAAATGGGGCTTGAAAGCTCAATATTAACCTCATCATTATCGATGGTTTTAAGACAGTCGGTAAGATATGAGTTGTTAAAGCCTATTTCAACTGCCTTACCCTCAATAGCGGCAGGAATTCTGTCCACTGATGAGCCAAGTGAGGTAGCACTTGAAATTTTAATTGAATTGTTGTCAAAAAGACAACGGATAGGGCTTTTGATTTTGGTTGTAATGAGAAGTGAAGCTCTTTCAACAGAATCAATAATCTGCTTTACGCTTACTCTTGCCTTTGTGGCACATTCTGAGGGAATTGCATTCTTGTAGTTGAAGAATTCACCCTCAAGAAGTCTTGATATAATTCTGTATGAGCCGATTTCAAAGAGAATGAATTTCTTACCGATTGAGAAGGTAATATTTTCATCATCATTATCAAGAAGCTTTATAACCTCGGAAAGAGTCTTTGCAGGTACAACAAAGGTCATATCATCACCTGCATACTCTATATGCTCATTTCTGATAGCAAGTCTGAAGCCGTCACAGGAAATGAGTCTGAGATTTGAGCTTTCAACCTCAAATTTAATACCCTTGTGTACGGGCTTTGTATCCTGATTTGCAACACCGAAGATTGTCTGCTTTACCATATCCTTGAGAATGCCCTGCTTTACGCTGAAGGGAATACCGCCTGATACTGTGGGAAGCTCGGGATAGTCTTCGGCAGGCATACCTACAAGAGAAAATTCTGCATCACCTGAGGAAATCTTGCAAAGGTTGTGAAGGTCGCAGGTAATTGAAACATTCTGTGCAGGAAGTCTGCGGAGAATGTCACAGAAGAGCTTTGCATTGAGAACTACGCTTCCTTCCTGCTCTGTTGAGCATTCTATAATAGTTGTAATACCAACCTCAAGGTCGTAGCCTGTAAGGGTAAGGCTTGACTTTTTTGCCTGAAGAAAAATACCCTCTGCAGTAGGAATGGTGCTTTTCTGCGGTACACCTCTTTGTACAATGTTACAGGCTTCAGCAAGAACTGATGTGTTACAGATAAATTTCATAACAATTTCCTCCTGTGGGAAAAATCAAAGTTATTCCCAAAATAATAATTAAAAATAGTAGTAGTAGTAGAGTAGTGTCGGATTGTTCATAAACCTTTGTAAGACTTGATACATAAAGGACAAGCCCTCATTTCTGCCTTGTCGGTAGAATGTTCACAGATGTTCATAACAAGGGAGCTTTAAACAAGCGTGTTTATAATGTTCAAAACTTTATGAACACTGATGTCAAATTGTTTATAACCTCCGATTATTTAATATATATTTTCTGTTCTTATGCTTTCAATAATATCAGTGATAATAGCCTTGATTTCAGAATCATTCATCATAAGCTCTTCAATTTCGTTGTAGCCGTGAATTACCGTGGAATGAGTTTTTCCTCCAAGCTCTATGCCTATTTCCTTATATGTAAGGGGAGTCACATTTTTGATAATGTACATAGCCATCTGTCTTGCCTTTGAGATTTGCTTATCCTTCTTCTGGGAAAGTATTTCATCCCTTGAAACATTCATCTGATTTGAAACCTTTTCAATAACATTGTCTACCACAACCTCTGTGTTGTTGGCAAAGTAAACAACATCCTGAATGATTGAATTTACAAGCTTTTTTGTAATCTCAATATCGTTTTCTACGCTTACCGTAGCACTCAGCTTATGAAGCACACCTTCAATCTGACGCACGTTGTTCTGAAGTCTTTCAGCCATATATGCTACAACGTTATTATCCGGCGTATCCGGAATAACAAGATTATAGTCCGCAGCTTTTTTCTTGATAATAACAATACGGTTTTCAAGGTTTGGTGGCTGAATGTCAGCAAGAAGTCCCTGCTCACAACGGGAGCGAAGGCGATTTTCCAATTTCGGAATTTCCTTTGGCGGTCTGTCGGAAACGAAAACAATCTGCTTATTCTTCTGAATGAGTGCCTCAAAGGTGTAGGAAAGCTCCTCCTGTGCAGTTTCTGTTTTTCCTAAAAACTGAACATCATCAACCAGAAGTACATCCGCATCCTCTCTGTATTTGTTGTGAAATTCAGCCATTGTTTTGCTTTGAATATTAAGATAAACCTCATTAAGGAAATTTTCACCGCTTGTATATATAACATTTAATTGGGAATTTTTCTCAAGCTCATATTTAATAGCCTTAAGAAGGTGGGTTTTTCCCAGTCCCGAGCCTCCGTATATAAACAGAGGGTTATGAATCCTTCCGGGATTCTGTGCAACTGCCATTGCGGCGGTAAATGCCATTGTGTTTGTAGGTCCCGGATAGAAATTTTCAAATGAGAAAATGTTCATATTTCTCACGGGAGCCTCGTTATGATACTGTGCAACATGCAAGGGCCTTTTCTCATCGGGAAGGAATACAACCACGTCTACGGGGAAGCCGAAATATTCCTCTGCCGCAGCAAGAAGGGGATGTATAAATTTCTGATTGATATTTAATTTATTGATTTTGTTGTCGGTCTCAAACTCAAGAAGAGCTCCGTCATAGGATTTGAGAACTAATGGTCCGAGAATTGTTCTCATTGAAGTGTCGGATATTTTTTCACCGTTTGAATATCTGAGGTGTTCAAAAATATTATCCTTTAATATTCTCAGGTCCTCCTTATCAAGAACTACATTGTTACTCATATTTTTACCTCTTATGCCAATTTTAAATT
This sequence comes from Acutalibacteraceae bacterium, assembly GCA_045602865.1. Classification (GTDB taxonomy): domain Bacteria; phylum Bacillota; class Clostridia; order Oscillospirales; family Acutalibacteraceae; genus DTU089. The sequence goes on along the minus strand of JAZSCI010000120.1, from coordinate 34 downwards.
CTTTCTCTTTTGTTTCTCTTTATATATCTCCTAT
>JAZSCI010000119.1:0-2297 GCA_045602865.1 Acutalibacteraceae bacterium | reverse complement strand
TGTACAAGCGAAAATTACAAATGCCGATACGGTAATTGTAATCACAGCGCTCAGAATGGTGTAGCCGTGAATTCCGGTCTTTCGCACAGGGAAGCCCGAAAAAAGAACGCTGAGAGCGTTGCCCGTAATCAGCCTTTTGTTATCTTCCTTATTACTGTTGAGAATAAAGAAGCAGCAGCCGGTTATAAGTGCGGTTTTGAGTAAAACCGAAAAATCCCCCAAAGAAGGCTCCGCAAAAAGCATTTCTTTTGCTCCGGTCAGGGAAAGGGGAGTAAAATGAAGCTCGTTTATAACCGAAAGCTCCTTTACGGGATTGAGAAGAAGGTTTATAAGAAGGGGTACCAGCAGAGTAAGAAATTCCGCAGGGAGCTTTTTGTTTATATCACGGAATTTAAAGGGGAAGGTTATCATTGCGAAAAGGGTGATTGTTCCGTATAAAAGTCCGCTGAAATTAGGGTGGAAGCCTAAATAACGGTAATTTTTCAGCATTTCCCAGGGTGTAGCACCAAAGGAGCCAATACCGAAATAATTATCTGTCAGAAGTATTGTCAGGGCAAGGGCAAGAGCAATTCCCAAAGCTCCGGGAAGAAAGGTGAAATTGTTTTTCTTTGACAGTCTGAAGAAAACAAGGGATATCAATATGCCGCCGAGAATTGCCCCGGGAAGAAGCCACAAGGGGGCGGCTGAAGCAGTGTAAAAATAAACAGGCAGAAGCAGAAGAATGTCGGGAACAAAAAATCCTTTTTTCATCCTTGCACAGAAAAGTGCGCACACACAGATACAAAGAAACGCCCCGAGAAGGGGTATACCCGTAACGGCACACATACAAATTGTATAAGAAAGCGAGAGCATAGCACCTGTCAGACCGTTGAGTACAGAGCCTCTTGCTTTGCTGTATGTTTTTTCTTTCATAAATAAAAACCTCATATTAAAGACTTGAAGACATTTTACAATAAATATTCCGAATGCACAATACCGAAGGGGAAAAATTGTTCAGTATATGTGTAGGTATTCAGTAAAAATTGTTGACATTTCGGAGTTTATTATTTATAATGAGGTAGAATATTATGGAATGGAGTGTTTATGTTATGAATATGACACCTATTAAAAAGTTTATAATCGGTCTTGCAGCTGCAGCAATTGCTGTTTCTATCATTACTGCAAACAATCTGTCTTCCATCATTCTCCTTTATGCTTCAAGACAGGCAAGTGCTCCTGCAGTACAGAGTCAGCAGACCGGCGGCAACGCAGCTACTCAGCAGAGTGGTTCTTCAAGCACAGGCTCAGGCAGCACAAGCTCTTCAGGCAGCTCAAGCTCTTCAAGCAGCTCAAGCAGTGCAAACACAAGCACAAATGCCGGCTCCACAAATACCGGAAATGCAGGCAGCACATCCACAGACAAGACAGATTCTGCAAACAAGGATGATGCACAGAATAATGCGGATGCTAAGCCCGAAGAGAATAAGGATAATGCAGGTGCAGCAGCGGGTATGCCTTCAACAACAGCAGAGGTTGTTGATTACTTCAACAAGGCTATAAACAATGTTAAGCCTAATGCAAAGTCAGTTGACCAGAAGTATGTTACAAACTACCTTGCAGGTGCAGCAGTTATTTCAAGCGGTATCAGCAGTATTTACAATATGCTCGGTGGCGATGATTGGCTTGATGGTATGCTTCAGGACAATAGCCAGGGCGAGGCTAAGTACGAGGGTGCAGACATTACTGCAAAGTTCCCCGTTGAGGGCGAGAGCTGGTCAAGTCAGCTTACCGCAGATGATGTTACTTCTGCTACATGCACAGATAATAATGGTATCTATACTATCACAATCGTTACAAAGGCAGATGCTAAGTCTGACAATGTTCAGCACGGTCAGGGACACGCTCCCAAGGCATTCAACGTTGTTCTTCCCAGTGTTGTAAATGACAACATTCCCGGAATCGCAGCAAAGCTTGTTGGTACAGCAACTATGGACTACCCCGAGTCAACAGTTACAGTTACCGTTGATTCTGCTACAGGTAAGGTGCTTACTGCAGACTATGATTTAAAGTGGACAATCAACTTTGATGCAATGGGAATCATTCTTCCTCTTGGCACAAAGTCATCCTATGTAATCAACTATTAATTATCACAAACAGTTGTTGATTATCAATAATATTAACGAAGACTGATATGTTCTGTGGCACACTTCGTAAGGAGTGTGCCACAGTTGTTTCCCGAAAAATTATATGAAAAACTGATTCGGAAACATTTTAATTTTTATAGCTGTGAAAGGCGAAAAAATGGAAAAATTTGATGT
>JAZSCI010000118.1:0-2179 GCA_045602865.1 Acutalibacteraceae bacterium | reverse complement strand
GCCGATGTTTCTTGTGGATTCAAGAAGACGGTTCTCTCGTCTTAATTTGTCCTCGTCTTCTATTTCCATACTTATCATACCGCCGATGGCACCGACGCCGTAAATGGTTTCCGCACCTGTTTCGTTTCTGATTTTTTCACGCAAATAGCAGGGAAAGTCTGCGCTTACAAGTGAATTACAGCCCTGTAGAGACTCGGAATGAGAAGCAAAATTCAGGAAATATATTTCTCTTGTTCCGTCATTGGGAACAAAACGAAGACGTGTGAGTGTCTTTGAATACACGACGGGAGTTCTTATGTCCTCCTGCATATCTGGTACTTCAATTCTGCCGAGATAAAGCTTTCCCTCCCGGCGGTCTCTGTAAGCCATACCTGCAGCGGTAATTACGGCATTGAAAAGAATAGTCATAAACTTTCTGTCCTTGCCTGTATGGGGAAGCCTGCCCCAGATACCCATAGTATCAATACCTGCGTGGTTGTGTGTGCTCATAATTGTAATAGTCTGACAGCCCGTGATTTCCTTGAATTCACCGAGAGCCTTTTTAAGAGCGTTTACGTCCTTATTGAGAAGACCGACAATATCAAGGGAAACGAAAAGGTGTCCGCCCTTGCCTGAGTTATCGTCAAGCCATAATGCGTGTGCATACTGAGGATCAATAACTCCCTTTGCGGGATTATTTTCACCGTAGCCTGCAATGTAGTATTTTTTTGTTTTGATGTCATCGGGAAGCATTACAGCCTTACCGAAGCCTGCTGTGAAATATTTTGCTTCTGCTTTTTCTGTATAATTGAATTCGCTTTCGGGAATAGGCTCTGTGTAGCCGTATTTGCCTATTTTTGTGATGCCCTTAAGGGCAGAGGATGCAAGCTTTGAAAAATCCATTCTTATACCCCCAGTTCGTCTTTCATTTCCATAAATGCTTTTATGATTGTTGAGCCGGTATTTTTTCCGATGCCGATAAGTTCGTGATAGTGATTTCCGAATTCACCGAGAACATAGTCGTTATCGGGAACGATATATCCTATAGCATCATTTGCAAGACCGAAGGCAACAAGGTCGCGGTTGAAGATTTCCGTAAGGGGAGGATAGGGGAAATCCATCTCGTTAAAGGAGCCTTCTGCCTTGAGAGATTCGCCGCCCGTAAGAAGGTCTGCACAGAATTCACCGGGAACAAGAACTATATTAAGATCCTTTCCTATCTGCATAAAGCCTATTTCTGTCACAACCGTATAAGTGCCGTCCTTTTCACGAAGAACCTTATAGGAAACAAGATTCAGCTTTCCCACAATTTTTATAAGGGGATTTGTAACCGAAAGGGGAACCTCCTTTATCCGGATGTTAAGTAAAGGCTTTACTGCAGTTTCCTTGACGGGAGTCCAGTTTTCGCACCAGAGAGAGTATTTACAGCCGTTAGCTTCGGAGTCTTTGATTTCTTCCTCAATTTCCTTTTCGTTGTATAAAACCGGGTCAGCCTTGATTTCATCCTCAGTTTTGGTAAGAGAAAGAACAATTTTTCCGAGTTCTCTTCCGAATCTTATGGATTTATCATATCTGTGAGGGAGAGTAACCCCGTCGTCCGTGGCACCGCAGGACATATAGATGGCACATATTGCACCGTTAAAGAACATAAAGTTCGCGCCTGCTTTGTTGACTGTCTCACCCATATAATAGATGTATTCGCCGCAGAGGTCGTGTCCCGTACCGTGACCGTCAGAGGTGGGAAGACCTGCCACATCAGGATGTGCGCCCATTGTTGCAATTACAGTAGGAGTTTGCTCCTTATCGTCGGGGGTAAATACAAGTCTTGTGATGTTGGTAACAAGGCTTGTTGCCGATTTTCTGTTTTTGTTGTTGAAATATGTATCGCCGATATCCTTCTGTGCAAGGGTCATTGTACCGGGAACCATATCCTCATAGGCTCTGAGAAGGTCTTCGGCTACCTTGGAAGCCAGCGCATTCATAAATTCGCTGTCGGCACCGCTTAAGTAAGTGCCCTTGCCCGTTTTGTTCTTTTTCTTGTTGTGGAGAACCTTAGAAAGGGTATCTGTCCATAAACCCTGAGTGTCAACACAGGAATGTGCGTGTGTTGAAAATACGTTGACAGATGCGATTTTTGCATCGGGATGTGCATATTTCATAAGGTCAGAGAAGCGTCTTCTTATGAGCTTTATATCTGCAT
>JAZSCI010000117.1:0-4802 GCA_045602865.1 Acutalibacteraceae bacterium | reverse complement strand
ATTGACCTTTGGAGCTTCAATATGCTAGTTGAAAGCTTTAAGGGTATTTCAAAAACACGTAAAGAAAGCATGGTCATAATCTCTCATCAGGAGAGAATTATGAAAATCGCAGATGAGATTGCCGTTATTGCCAATGGCACAGTAAAGGAAATCGGTCCTGCAGAGGACATTTTCCCCAGACTTATGTCAGAATTTGATAACACCTGCTCATTCAGATAAAGGATTAATGCTATGAATAATACAGAACTTAATATGCTCAGGGAAATCGCAGGTCTTCACGATGTTCCTCAGGGAGCTTACAATATCAGAAAGAACGGCGAAAGCGCCGGAAGACAATCAAGTGCAAATATTATTATTGAGCCTAAAAAGGACAAGCCCGGTATTGACATTACCGTAAAGCCCGGCACCAAAAACGAGAGTGTACACATTCCTGTAATTATCACTCAGGCAGGTGTAGAGGATCTGGTTTACAATGATTTCTTCATCGGTGATGATGCGGATGTTCTCATTGTTGCAGGCTGCGGAATCCACAACAGCGGTGATACAAAAAGCGAGCACGATGGCATCCACCGCTTCCACATAGGAAAAAATGCAAAAATCAAGTATGTGGAAAAGCACTACGGAGAGGGTGACGGAAAGGGCGAGAGAATTCTCAATCCCGTTACGGAAATTTTTATGGACAAGGGCTCCTTCTGTGAAATGGAAAGCGTACAGATAAAGGGTGTTGACTCCACCAAGCGTAATACAATCGCAAAGCTTGAAGAGGGCGCAAGGCTTGTTATCCTGGAAAAGCTTATGACTCACGGCGACCAGATAGCGCACTCCGATATGGTTATTGAGCTTAACGGCGAGGGCGCTTCCTCACAGATAATTTCCCGTTCCGTTGCAAAGGATAATTCCGAGCAGGTATTCTATCCCCGTGCGGTGGGTAATGCTCCCTGTCGTGCACACGTGCAATGCGACTCTATCATTATGGATTCTGCGCGTATCCGTTCAATACCCGAAATTGCCGCAAATCACTGTGAAGCAAACATTGTTCACGAGGCTGCAATCGGCAGAATAAACAACGACCAGCTTTTAAAGCTTCAGACCTTAGGTAAAACAGAAGAAGAAGCGGAAGAAATTATCATTAACTGCTTCCTTAAATAAGAGAAAGGGATAATCATTATGACAAAGAGAGTTCTTGCATTTGACTTTGGCGCATCAAGCGGCAGAGCAATTATCGGCGAATTTGACGGTGAAAAAATCCTGCTTCGTGAGGTACACCGCTTCTCAAACGATCCCGTTACCATAAACGGAACTGTTTACTGGGATGTTCAGCGACTTTTCTATGAAATAAAGCAGGGTATCCTCAAGGCAAAGGAGGATGGAGGCTTTGACTCCATAGGCATTGATACATGGGGTGTTGACTTCGGTCTTCTCCGTGCTGACGGCACTCTTGTTGAAAATCCCGTACACTATCGCGACAAGCGTAACGATGGAATGGTAAAGAGAGCCGAAAACTATATGAGCCGTGACAGAATGTATGACATTACAGGCATTCAGTTTATGGATTTCAACACCATTTTCCAGCTTCTTTCCCTCAAGGAGAACCGCCCTTACATTCTTAAGGAAGCAGACAAGCTTCTTTTTATGCCCGACTTACTTAACTATATGCTCACAGGTGTAAAATCCACCGAGTTTTCCATAGCTACAACCTCACAGATGGTTGACCTTAAAACAAATGACTGGTCCGAGGAAATGCTTGACACCTTCGGTATCGACAAAAGCCTTCTTACTCCCATTGTGCCCACAGGTGCAGTTATCGGAAAGCTTTCCGATGAAATCTGCGAGGAATTAGGCGTTGAAAAGGCAGATGTTGTAAGCGTTGCCGCACACGATACACAGAGTGCTATTACTGCTGCCCCCTGCGAATATGATGATTTCGCATTTATCAGCTGCGGAACCTGGTCTCTTTTCGGCACAGAGGTAAAGGAGCCTATCATAAACGAAAAATCCAAGGCTCTCAACATTACAAACGAGGGCGGCTATAATTACACCACCGCGTTCCTTAAAAACATCTGCGGCTTGTGGCTCATTCAGGAAAGCCGCCGCCAATGGATAAGAGAGGGCAAGGAGTATTCCTATGCGGAGCTTGAAAGACTTGCCCTTGAATGTGAAAGCTTCAAATGCTTCATTGATCCTGATGCACCCGAGTTTGCACCTATGGGAAATCTCCCCCGCCGTGTAAAGGAATACTGCGAAAAGACAGGTCAGTATGTTCCTCAGACAACGGGCGAAATCATCAGATGTATTTACGAGAGCCTTGCGCTCAAGTACAGAATGACCTTTGAGGGTATTATGGACTGTACCGGAAAGGAATATGACCGCATCCATGTTATGGGTGGCGGAACAAAGGATAAGCTTCTTCTTAAAATGACTGCAGACAGCTGCGGTGTTAAGGTTTACGGCGGTCCTATTGAGGCTACCGCCCTTGGAAACGTTGCTATTCAGCTTATGTCAAGCGGTGCAATTGCCGACATCAAGGAAGCCCGCAGAATTATTGCTCGGGGGGAAAATCTCGGTGTATACGAGCCTGAAAACACCCTTGCATGGACAGAGGCTTACAACAGATTCAAGGAAATTATAGGTTAAGCTATGACAACCTCTCCTGAATTAAAAAAGGAAAGCATTGATTATGCCTATGCGCTCACCGAGTATATTGCAGAACCCACCCCTACAAGGCGTGCAGGCTCTGCCGGTGAGGAGCAGGCGCAGAGAATCTTTGCTTCGGAGCTGAGAGAATACTGTGACCATGTCAGCAGGGACACCGTAAAAACTCATCCCGGAGCCGGCACATTAACAGAAAAGCTCCTGTGCGCACTTCTGATACTGTGTGTGATTCTTTTCAGCTTTTCCACAGAATCAGGCGCGGTAACGCCTGCGGCAATCACTCTCATAGTCAGCCTTATGGTATTCTGTGCTTTCGTTTACAAAATAATATTTGACGGAAAAAGGCTTGATTTTATTACTCCCACACGAAAAAGTGCAAATATATTTGGGATAAGACATTCAAGAAGCACCCCCTCCTGCCGTGTTGTGCTGGTAGGCCGTGCAGATGCACCGCCCAGTATGAGAACAGTTTTTCTCAGCAACAAGGCACCCTTTATTCTTGCAATTTTTTCTTTGGTGGGAAACACAATTCTCTTTAGCGGATGCCTTTTCTTCCTCTTTTCGGGCGCCCCTCAGGGTTCAGCCTTTTTCTCTACCGTTAAGGTCTTGTGTCTTGCATTTATACCTGTATACATAGTATCAATGCTCCTCATTAACGGCAAAAAAACTGCCTCGGGAATCAGCTCATCGCTGTTGCCCACAGCGGTTATACTCAGTGTTTTCAGGCAATTGAGCGAAGAAAGCTTCCGATTTTCTAAAATGGAGCTTTGTTGTCTCATTTCAGGAAGCGAATATTCATCCCGTGCAGGCTCATACGCTTTTGCAAAAAAACACAGACTCAAATACAGAGACATTCCCACTATTTTTATACCTATTGAAGAGCTGACAAGCTCACACAACCTTGCAGTATTTTTCAAGGACGGAAGCGGAGTTACGGGAAGCACTCAGGTTGCTTCCGTAATCGGTGAAGCTGCCGACAACCTCGAAATAAAGCTTATTAAGGAAGCTACTGCATTGGGCTCAAATGCCTTCACACCATTCACAAGAGCCCATTTTTCCGCCTGCTCTTTAGGAACATCAAAGAGGAACACCACAAAGGTGTCCTCTGCAACTGCAGATAAGCCGGAGCTTATAAGCAAGAAAACAATTTCCGATGTAGGCTCACTTATTATAGAAACATTAAATTACTACGGAGGGTAATATTATGGCAAAAATCCTTAATTCTACAATCAAAAACATTCCCTGGCAGGACAAGCCCGCTAACTGCACCGATCCCGTGTGGAGATATACCGAAAACCCCATTATTGACCGTACCTTTGTAAAAGAAGCAAACAGTATTTTCAATTCTGCCGTTGTTCCCTATAAGGATGGCTTTGCAGGTGTTTTCCGTATGGATGACATTACAAGAGAGCAGTATCTTGTAACCGGCGAAAGCAAGGATGGTATTCACTGGAAGCTGAATGATGAAAAAATATTCAGAGGCTACGATCCGAGACTTTGTGAAATTGACGGAGTTTACTACCTTTCATGGGTTTGCCATACTGACAGAGGAACATCAATCGGTATTGCTTCCACAGAGGATTTCCTTACATGGAACCGCTTTGAAAATGCCGTTCTTCCCGTTTCAAGAAACGGAGTTCTCTTCCCCCGCAAGGTAAACGGAGAATATATGATTTTTACCCGCCCCTGCGACAAGGGACACACACCTTACGGCGATATTTTCCTCAGCCACAGCCCTGACCTTACTTACTGGGGCAAGCACAGATTCGTTATCGGACCTGAAATGAACTGGGAAATGACAAAGGTTGGCGCAGGTCCCACTCCCATTGAAACAGATGAGGGCTGGCTTTGCTTCTACCACGGCGTTATCACAAGCTGCAACGGCTTCACATACAGTATGGGCGCTATGATTGTTGACAGAGATGAGCCCTGGAAGGTGCTTCACAGAGCAGACTCCTATCTTCTCTCTCCCAGAGAGCAGTACGAATTTGTTGGCGATGTTCACAATGTTGTATTCCCCTGCGCGGCTCTTGCTGACAGTGAAACAGGCAGAATTGCTATTTACTACGGCGGTGCAGACACAGTTGTAGGCCTTGCCTTTACAACTGTTGATGAAACAGTTAAATTCATCAAGGAGCATGACTTAATCA
>JAZSCI010000116.1:0-6187 GCA_045602865.1 Acutalibacteraceae bacterium | reverse complement strand
GTCTGAAGCCTTGTTTTTGCTCGGTTTGTCCGTTCTGCATCATTTTTTTATCCCCTTATACAAAATTCCCGTTCAGCACATCATACGCCTTGTCGGGCACATCGCTCATAATACAGTCTGCGCCTCTGTCGCTGAGAAGCTTTATTTCCTCGGGCTCGTTTACTGTCCAGTATTGAACCGCAAGGTTGTGTCGGTGTGCATAATTTATAACTCTTTCACTTGAAAGCTTAAAAAAGCCGTAGCCGTGGTAGGGTATCTGCAGGGCTTCAAAATTGTAGTAGCTTTCGGGAAGGGAAATATCAAAGGCGGCGGCAAAGTAGAAAATTGCTGTTTCGCCTATGCTTGAGGAACGAAGCATATCGGGATAGCTTTCATCAATATATGAGGTGACCTCTCCGTTAAAGGTGCCGATAACGGCTTTTTCAAGAAGCTTTCTTTCCTTGAGTATTCTGTAAAGCTCATCAGCCGCCTTAAAGCCAAGCTCCTCACTGTCCTTGATTTCTATAATGTAGTCAAAATTGCCCTGTGACTCAAGATAATCAAGTACATCCTCAAGAAGCACGGCTCTCAGCTCATCGGGAACATCCTTTCCCTTAAGCTCCTTGTAGGGATATTTTCCGTCAGGGGTTGAAAAGTTCGCGCCGAAATTCAGCTCGAGAAGCTCCTCGTAGGTTTTTTCAGAGGGCTTTACCTCCTCTTTACCGAAAACCGCCACGGAGTCGGTTGTTCTGTCAAGGGTGCTGTCGTGAAGAAGAATGAGTCTGTTATCCTTGGTTATGTGAAGGTCAAATTCAAAAATATCCACTTGAAAATTTTCGTTTTCAATGCAATATCTGAAAGCCGCCATAGTGTTTTCGGGAGCAATATCCTTTCCCGAGCGGTGGGCAGAAACAAGCGCCTTTTCCTCTGTGATATATGGGTTTGTAAGGCTTTCGAAATCTGCCTTCTCACCTGCGGATACCTGACAGATGCCTGCACTTACTCCTATAAGAAGAAAAATGCAAACAAAAACAAGTGCTATGACTGATAAAACAACAATAAAAGGCTTTTTCTTTTTTGGTACAGATTTTTCTCGTTTATTTTTCAACATAAGAAATCTCCTCAAAGTAAAAATTGATTGTAAATTTAACACAATACAATATTAAAGTCAACAACAAAAAAGAACAAAAACCAAAAATTTACAATTTAAGGTTGGTTCGTATACGGAAATAAATACATTTACGGGATAGGAAAAAACACTTGTATGTAATCGGGATTAGTGGTAAAATTGGTATGTATGACAACATTTCTGTAAAGAGGGAAATATTAATGACAGATATAATTAATTCCTTGAGAACCTGGGTAGAGGTTGACCTGGATGCTCTTGATTATAACCTGAAAATAGTAAGGGCTTCACTGCCTGCAGGTACAAAAATCCTCGGGGTTGTGAAGGCAAATGCCTACGGTCACGGAGCGGTGAGGGTAAGTGCACATCTTGAGGGAAAGGTGGACTACCTTGCGGTTGCCGCACCTGATGAGGCTATTGAGCTTCGTAAAAACGGAATAAAAACTCCCATTCTCATTCTCGGTCATATACCCAAGGGTGAGTATGATAATATGGTAAAGTATGATATTACCCCTACAATTTCCGACCTTACAGAGGCAAGGCTTCTTTGCGAGGCGGCTCTGCGCTACGGAAAAGAGGTGCCCTTCCACATAGCCGTAGATACGGGAATGTCACGTATAGGCTTTGCGCCCACAATGGGCTCTGTTGAGGAAATTGCAGAAATCTGCAAATTCCCATCCATTGTGCCCGAGGGCATTTTCAGTCACTTTGCGGCGGCAGATACCATTGATAAAGCATATACCGAAATGCAGAGGGAATGCTTTGATACCTTTGTTGCCCTTCTTGCCGAGAAAGGCATAAACCCGCCTGTAAAGCATCTTTACAACAGCGCCGCCATAGCCGACCTTGCCCCCGACTATAATATGGTGAGGGAGGGTATTATTCTCTACGGACTTAATCCTTCAAGGGAGGTGGAGTATAAAAATATTCCCCGACCAAAGCCCGTAATGTCAATGAAAACCCGCGTTGTTCAGGTAAAAACCCTTCTGGGCGGAGTGAGTGTCAGCTACGGCTGTACCTATACCACGGAAAAGGAAACGGTTGTTGCTACTCTGTGTGCAGGGTATGCAGACGGAGTGCCCAGAGCCCTTTCCAACAAAGGCTCCGTAATCATAAACGGATATAAGGCTCCCATTATCGGCAGAGTTTGTATGGATCAGTTTATGGTTGATGTAACAAATATCCCCAATGTAACCACAGACTCTGTTGCCACCATTTTCGGTGCAGAGGGGGATGCACAGATAACCGCCGAGGATATTGCAGATATGACAGGCACAATTCCCTACGAAATTGTCTGCAATATGAACAGCCGTGTGGTAAGAGTGTATATTAAAAACGGAAAAATCCACGATACCTTCAGCTACCTTCCTATGGAATGAGGTGGGATGCCTCTCTTTGAAAAACAACCGTATTCCTCGCGAAGCCGTAGGGAACGGGCATTGTCCGTTCCGCAAGGTTTCACACAAAATATATTCAGAACAACAAATCAAGCGGTGTGCTTTTTACAAGCACACCGCTCTTTCAATTAATTAATCAATTATTAATTAACCGATTATTTCTGTAATCACATTTCACCGAAGCCTGCGCCGCCGAAGATGATGTACAGATATTTGCTGAGAAGCTCAATAAGATCCTTAAGCACATAGGAGAAGTCCATATATGCTCCGTTTTCCTTCTCAACGGGCTCCTCATCAGCAGAAAGAACATCATCACGAACTGCATAGAAGTTTCTCTTTACTGCTTCAAATCTGTGAGTATCAACAACAGTGTTGTCAAGCTCTGCATCTACCTCTGCAATTGCATCTGCAAGTCTCTGAGCATCTCTGTCGGAAAGAGTAGATGTGTCAAAGTCTCTCATTTCTTCAACATCATGCATAAGTCCCTTTGAGTTTCTTGCCTGGTTGAACTGAGGGAACTTGTCGGGATATGAAAATACGCTTGTGAAGCTGTCATCAACAAGAAGGTTGGAAACCAGCTTCATAATAACATCGTTTGAGCCTGTTCTCTCGTGATTCTGATTTACAAAATAGAAGGTTGTGTCAGGAAGAAGTCCTGTGCATACATCAACGATTCCGTTAGGATCTGTATGATCGTGAGAGGGATCGTTACAGTTGGAATGTGTGGGAACATAATCAGCGGGAAGCTTCTTGTCAACACCAAGACTGTAAGCGCCCATTGATGTAGAATCAAGCTGAATAACGCCGTCTGCATTAACTTTATCCCAGGAATCAACAAGCTGATAGAGTGAGCAGTTGTAGTCAACAATGTCGAATACCTCTACGCCATCCTCAACTGCCTGAAGAATGTTGGCATCGGAATTGAGCTGAGCCTTGTAGAACCAGTCTGTCTGCTCTGCAATATTCTTTGTGGCATCATCTGTGAGATACTTTTCGCGTGCACCGGGATAATTGCCTGAGGGGCAAAGTCCCCAGAGAAGTGTGGAGAATCTCAGATAATCCGTAATGAGAGTATCAATTGCAATATCAAGAATGTTGTTAAGGTCAGCATTGGGCATAATGCGCAGAACAATGTTGACAAGGTAGCTTACAATTTCATCCTCACCCATAAGAGAGGGGAGCATTGTGTTGTACAGCTCATAGCTGTCATCAAGGAGACCGTATTCATAAATCTCACCGATAAGTGTTGAGCCGTCAAGAGCAGGAACAACATAAACGATTCTGTCAATGTCTCTTGCAACTGAAATGTCCTTTTCTGCATAGAGCTCAAGAAGAGCATTTGCAAGAGAGCCGCCCTGACTGATAGGAACAATATTAACCTTCTCGGAGCCTGAATCCTCTTTTACAAACTGAATGAAATCGAAAAGCTCATTGGCGGTGGAAATCATATTGCCCAGAGATGCATAAGAGAAAACATAAAGGTTTTCCGCACCTGCAAGGTCAACATAGATCTGTAAGGGGAGCTGATCCATAATGTGCTCCTGATCATGCTCTGAAAGCTCAGCAAAGCTTGCGTTGTACTTTGTAGCACGGATGTCGTGAACGAACTGGCCGTTTTCATCGCAACGACTCTTTTCAAGAAGTACATCACCGAGAACATCTGCAAGAGCGTTAGCTGCCTGCTGCTCCTTGTCCTCCTGATTAATGAGCATTGATGCAAGGGGAACGAGAGCCTTTGTAAGTGCCGCACCTGCAATTTCTGCAGTAGTGTCAAGGTAGAAGGGAGCTTTATAGGGATTACCCTCAAGGTCGGTAGCAATTTTGCCGTCCTCATAGTAGAAGGTTTCGCTCTGGAAAATGCCGGGAATTACGATTGAGGGGATGCAGTCATCATTTACATTAAGTGCATAAGCACCTGATGAGCAGCAGCCTGCAATCAGACAGATTGCAAGAACAAGTGACAAAAGCTTTTTGCATTTTTTCATAAAAACAGTCCTTTCGTTAAATATTTACAGGGGTGTAAATGTGTTTGTTTTACACCCCGTTTTTTATTTCTTAAAAGAGAATTATTCAACCTTGCCTGACTTTACAGCCTCGAAGTCCTCAAGAATTTCCTTTGAGGGAGGAGCTGTAAGAAGGGAAACTACAACAATGCAGATTGAAGAGAAGATGAATGCGGGGAGAAGCTCATAGATTGCGAATGCACCGCCAAGCTTACTGATAACAAGCTTCCAGAGGAATACCATACCTGCACCGCTTACCATACCTGCAACGGCACCTGCTCTGTTGATTCTCTTCCAGAAGAGAGAGAATATCATAAGAGGACCGAAGGTAGCACCGAAGCCTGCCCAAGCAAAGGAAACAACCTTGAAGATAACGCTGTTTTCATCAAGAGCAATAATAACTGCAATAACTGCAATAACAAGAAGAGTTATTCTTGACATTGTCATAACCTGCTTGTCGGAAGCATTTTTCTTGAAAATACCCTGATAGATATTCTTTGCGAAGGCGGATGCGGCGATAAGAAGATATGAGTCTGAGGAGCTGATTGTAGCTGCCAGAATACCTGCCATAACAAAGCCTGCAAAAATGGGGGGAAGATAGCTTGTGGAAAGTGTGATGAAAATGCTTTCTGCGCTTGAAGCGGTAAGGTGAGTTGTGGGGAAAAGGTCTCTGCCTATGATACCGATGAATACGGCAACTGCAAGAGAAATTACAACCCATACCATAGCAATTCTTCTTGAACGAACAAGCTCCTCTTCCTTGCGGATAGCCATAAAGCGAAGAAGCACCTGAGGCATACCGAAGTAGCCAAGGCCCCAGGCAAGCATAGAGCAAACCTTAAGAGCGCCATATTCGGATGCTGCACCGAATACAGGTGTGCCGTTTGAAACAAGCTGCTCACCTGCCTCGTTAAGCTCCGGAGTAGCAAGACCGAAGAATTCGAAGAAGCCGGGAATTGACTGTGCATTTTCAATAACTGCACCGATGCCGCCTGCCTTGATTGTACTGATAACAACAATAACCGTAAGGGCAATAAACATAACCACGCCCTGCATAAAGTCAGAAGCACTTTCAGCAAGGAAGCCGCCGAGGATTGTGTAAATCAGAACGAAAACGGCACCTACAAGCATCATGGGAATGTAGGGGGCGCTGAAAAGAGTGGAGAAAAGCTTTCCGCAGGTTACAAAGCAGCTTGAAGCATACACTGTAAAGAAAATGAGAATGAAGATAGCTGCAAGAGAGCAGATAAGCTTTTTATTCTCGCGGAATCTGTTTGAGAAGAACTCGGGAAGAGTGATAGCGTTGTTTGCTCTTACGCTGTATCTTCTCAGTCTTTTTGAAACGATAAGCCAGTTAAGGTATGTACCCACTGCAAGACCGATTGCAGTCCAGGCAGCATCAGCAAGACCGCACCAGTATGCAACACCGGGAAGTCCCATAAGAAGCCATCCGCTCATATCGGAGGCTTCAGCACTCATTGCTGTAACCCACGGACCGAGAGAACGGCCGCCCAGGAAATAGTTTTCCGAGCTTTTGTTTGCTTTTTTTGCGTAGATAAGTCCGATTGCAATAACTATTGCCATGTAGCAAATCATGGCAGTTAAAATCTGACTTGTTGATGAAATCATCAAATCACTCCAAATCCTTATTTTAATAAGAAAAATGTTACCATAAAATGAAT
>JAZSCI010000115.1:0-5661 GCA_045602865.1 Acutalibacteraceae bacterium | reverse complement strand
AGACACAAAAGGACTTGAAACAGGAGTAGGAATATGAATTTTACAGAGGGCGGCATTTGTGCCGCAAAGGGCTTTACCGCAGAAGGTATTCACTGCGGAATCAGAAAAAACAAATCCAAAAGGGATTTAGCCCTGATATTAAGTGAGAAAAAGGCTGCTGCTGCGGCTGTTTATACAACAAATCTTGTAAAGGGCGCACCTCTTGCGGTTACCAGAATGCATCTTTCCGATGGCTATGCACAGGCAGTTATCTGCAACAGCGGAAATGCAAATACCTGTAATGCAGACGGCATAGAGGTTGCAACACAGATGGCAGAGCTTACTGCAGAAGCTCTTGGCATAAATAAAGAGGATGTAGTTGTTGCATCAACAGGTGTAATCGGTCAGCCTCTTGATATAAACCCCATTAAAAACGGAATGGCAGAGCTTAAGGCTTCTCTCGGAAATAACAGTGCTTGTGCCGCAGAGGGCATTATGACAACAGACACAGTTATGAAGGAAATTGCAGTAAGCTTTGAGCTTGGGGGCAAGGAGTGTAAAATCGGCGGAATTGCAAAGGGCTCGGGAATGATTCACCCCAATATGGCAACAATGCTTGTGTTTATCACAACTGATGCGGCAATCTCTCCCGCACTTTTACAGAAGGCTCTTTCCACAGATATTCAAAGCACCTTCAATATGGTAAGTGTTGATGGAGATACATCTACAAACGATATGGTAACCGTACTTGCAAACGGTATGGCGGGTAACGAGGAAATTACCTGCGAGGGTGAGGATTTTGAAATCTTTATGAAGGCTCTCAATACAGTTACTGTTAATCTTTGCAGAATGATTGCAGGTGACGGAGAGGGTGCTACAAAGCTTTTAGAGTGCAGAGTTACCGGTGCTGCTGATATGGAAACTGCAAAAACCGTTGCAAAGAGTGTTATCTGCTCATCCCTTACAAAGGCGGCTATGTTTGGTGCAGATGCTAACTGGGGCAGAGTTCTTTGTGCAATCGGCTACAGTGGTGCAAAGGTGGATGTAAACAAGGTTCAGGTATCCTTTGAGTCCTGCAAGGGTGAGATTTTCGTTTGCGAAAACGGAGCAGGTATAGAATTCTCCGAGGAAAAGGCAAAGGAAATCCTTCTTGAAAAGGAAATTATAATAAATATCGGTCTGCATTCGGGCGATTGCTCATCAACTGCCTGGGGCTGTGACCTTACTTATGAATATGTAAAAATCAACGGCGATTACAGGACGTGATAAAATGGAAAATATGAATATTACAAATTTCCAGCGTGCAGAGGTAATTACTCAGGCGCTTCCTTATATACAGAAATACCACGACAAGATTGTTGTCATCAAATACGGCGGGAATGCTATGGTAAGCGAGGAGCTGAAAATGCAGGTTATGGAGGACATTGTTCTTCTGTGGCTTATAGGTGTGAAGCCTGTCCTCGTTCACGGCGGAGGTCCCGAAATATCACAGATGCTCAAAAGGGTGGGCAAGGAAAGTGTTTTCGTTGACGGTCTGAGAGTTACAGATAAGGAAACGGCAGAAATCGTGCAAATGGTGCTTGCAGGAAAAATCAACAAGCAGCTTGTAAACCTTCTGGGTGAATTCGGCGGCTCAGCTATCGGTATATCCGGTATTGACGGACACCTTATTGAGGCTGAAATCAAGGATGAAAGACTTGGCTATGTGGGTGAAATTACAAATGTTAATGTTCAGCCCATACTCGACCTTATTGAAAAGGGTTACATTCCCGTTGTTTCCACAATCGGATGCGACAACGATGGTAATGTCTACAATATAAATGCAGATACTGCCGCAAGCTATATTGCCGCATCAATGAAGGCAGAGCGACTTATTACAATGACCGATATTCCCGGAATACTCAGGGATGTTGAGGATGCGGATTCTCTTATCAAATGCGTAAACACCGATGAAGCAAGGGCTCTTTTTGATGAAGGCGTTATTTCCGGCGGAATGATACCTAAGGTAGAGTGTTGTATTGAGGCTATTGAAAAGGGAGTAGGAAGTGTTATTATCCTTGATGGCAGAGTGCCTCACGCAATCCTTCTTGAGATGCTTACAGATGAGGGTGCGGGTACAATGGTTACCCGGGTAGGAGAATAAATATGAGTATTAAAGAGCTTGATTCAAAATATGTTGCCAATACCTATGCCCGTTTCCCTATTGAATTGGTTTCGGGAAAGGGCAGTAAGCTTTATGATGCTTCGGGCAAGGAATATATTGATATGGGTACGGGTATCGGTGTTACCGCCTTCGGTACCGCAGATTCTCTGTGGGTTGAGGCTGTAACAAAGCAGCTTAACACCCTTGCACATACCTCAAATCTTTATTATACCTCTCCCTGCGTAGAGGTAGCACGGCTTCTCTGCGAGAAAACGGGCGCAAAAAAGGTGTTTTTCTCAAATTCAGGCGCAGAGGCTAACGAATGTGCAATAAAGGCGGCAAGAAAATATGCCGCAGAGAAAAAAGGCGAGGATTATTATAAAATAATAACTCTCAATAATAGCTTCCACGGAAGAACAATAACAACCCTTGCCGCAACCGGTCAGGAAAGCTTCCACAAGGACTTTTTACCCCTGACAGAGGGCTTCCTCTATGCAGATGCAGGGGATATTGATACAATCCGTAAATACATAGCTGATGAAAAAATTGCCGCGGTTATGATTGAATGTGTTCAGGGCGAGGGCGGAGTAGTTCCCCTTGACAAGGAGTTTGTAAAGGAGCTTGAAAAGGCTGCAAAGGAAGCCGATGTGCTTCTTGTAATTGATGAGGTGCAGACAGGTAACGGAAGAACAGGCACACTCTATGGCTATATGCAGTATGATATTGAGCCTGATATTGTAACCACCGCAAAGGGCATAGGTGGCGGTCTACCCTTAGGTGCTACTATGCTTTTCGGAAAAACAGAGAATGTATATACCCCCGGCTCCCACGGCTCTACCTTTGGCGGTAATCCCGTTGCTTGTGCAGGTGCATACAGTATTCTTAAAAGACTTGATGATGATTTTCTTGCTCAGGTGCAGAAAAAGAGTGAGTACATTATTTCTGAGCTTTCTTCCTGCGAAGGAGTGAAAAGCATAACAGGTCTCGGTCTTATGCTGGGTATTGAAACCGAAAAGGATGTAAATCAGGTTCTTGCCTTCTGTCAGGAAAACGGTGTGCTTCCCATAAAGGCAAAAAACAAGCTAAGGCTTCTTCCGCCTCTTAATATTTCCCAAGAGGATTTAGAAAAAGCCGTAGCCGTAATAAAAAAAGCAATTGAGTGAGGATATAGTTATGAATTTAAAGGGCAGAGATTTTTTGAAATTACTTGACCATACAAGTGAGGAAATAGAGTATCTTATTAACCTTGCCGCAGACCTTAAAAGCAAGAAAAAGGCAGGTATTCCCCACGATACTCTCAAGGGCAAGAATATTGCTCTCATTTTTGAGAAAACAAGCACAAGAACCCGTTGCAGCTTTGAGGTTGCCGCAAGAGATTTAGGAATGGGAGTTACTTATCTTGATCCCTCGGCTTCCCAGATAGGCAGAAAGGAAAGCATTGCAGATACTGCAAGAGTTTTAAGCTCAATGTATGACGGTATTGAGTACAGAGGCTTCGGACAGACAGTTGTAGAGGAGCTTGCAAAGTATTCGGATGTGCCTGTATGGAACGGACTTACCGATGAATTTCACCCCACACAGATTCTTGCGGACTTCCTTACAATCAAGGAGCATTTCGGCAGACTCAAGGGCATAAACTTCGTATATATGGGCGATGCCAGATACAATATGGGTAATTCACTTATGGTGGGATGTGCCATTATGGGACTTAATTTTACCGCCTGCGCTCCCGAGAAATATTTCCCCGATTCTGCTCTTGTTGATGAATGCAAGAGACTTGCTGAGAAAAGCGGAGCAACCCTTACCTTCGAAGAGGATCCTATGAAGGCAACCAAGAATGCAGATGTAATTTATACTGATATCTGGGTATCAATGGGTGAGCCTGAGCTAGTTTGGGCAGAGAGAATAAATGACCTTTCAGCTTATCAGGTAAACAAGGCTCTTATGGACAATGCAGGAGAGAACGTTGTTTTTATGCACTGTCTTCCCTCCTATCACGACAAGAAAACCGAAATCGGTAAGCGTATGTGCGAAAAGTTCAACCGCACGGCTATGGAGGTTACCGATGAAGTGTTTGAGAGTGAGCGCTCTCTTGTTTTCAAGGAAGCAGAAAACAGAATGCACACAATCAAGGCAGTTATGTTTGCTACCCTTTAAGCTTCTGTCATATAATTTCTTCCTCAGGGAGTCGGATTATTTTAATGAAATTCTCATTTTTGAAATAATCTGTCAGAGCTTCACAAAAGCTATCTGAGGCACCGTAATTTACAAGAATTACGGTGCTTTTTTTATGTATTCCGCAAAAGGAGCATATTTCACTTATATGACAAAGCCGGTTGTATATAAGAGGACTGTCATCAAAAAGGGGGATAAGAAAGGTGAAGCTTTCTTCCCTCCACACAAGAAGCCTGAACACTCCGCAAAGAAGCAGAGCAGAAATTCCTGTAATAACAAGAGTAAAGGTAAGTATATCAGATAACATAAAAACACCTCCGCTACATAGTATGCGGAGGTGTTGATGTTTGTTTATATTAAATTACTTCTGTAATTCGTATGTCATTACTGCGTGGTGGAAATCATCCTCTGTAAGGAATCTGCCTTCTACGAAATCTCTTGCATAGAAGATAACCTCATCGGGAGTAACCTCAACATAAAGACCTGTACCGGGATTGTTGTACATACCGTCCTTGTTGTCGATGCCGAGAGAGGGAACATTTATGCCCTGTACATTGTTTTCCTCGTTAAGAGTCTGATATGTGTATCTTCCGAGACCTGTGTGAAGGTGACCTGTAAGGAAGAATACGTTTTCGTACTTGGAGAGAATGCCGTAAACCTCAGCATTCTGATCACCGATACTACCGGTGAAATCGAAGTCAGTTCTTAATTCGTATGTGGGAAGGTCCTCTGTGGGAGTGCTGTTAGCTGAACCCCATGTGTTGGGAAGACCGTGAGACTCTGCAAGGGGATAGTGGCAGATAACGAATACGGGCTTGCCATCCTTTGTAGCTTCCTTAAGCTCGATGTTGAGCCACTCAAGCTGAGCATCGGAAATGTAAGCATCCTCAAATCTGCTCTCATCAGAACCCATTACAAGGAATGTGTAATCGCCAACCATATATTTGTAGTGGAGCTCCTCCTGAGGGTTATTGCCCTTGTTGAGGTTATTCATAAATGTGAGAAGACGAGTCTTTGACTGCTCATACTCACGAAGTCGGATATCATGGTTACCTGCACACATAATGAAATTCTTAACAGGGATAGGATTGATATCATCATAAACTCTGTCGAATTCATCCTGGAAGCCGTTTTCAACAATGTCACCTGCGATGATGAAAGCATCAAGCTCAACCTCAGAATTCATTATATCCTGTGCGGCAGAGATAACATTTGTTTCACGCTCGGGCATATAGTTGGAAACCTGAGGGTCACCTGTAAGGATGAAGCGGATTTCTGCATCATCCTCGATAGCTGTGATAACATCAGCAGTACCGGGAGTAACAATCATACCCATACCCAAAAGCAGAGCCATAATAATAGAT
>JAZSCI010000114.1:0-2813 GCA_045602865.1 Acutalibacteraceae bacterium | reverse complement strand
AACCCCTTAAACAATCAAAAAAATACAGTTTATTAAGAATTTTAAGTTTTATGCTACGAACAAATCTCGCCACTCGACGTACCCTTGTACGCCTTCGGGTAAACAAAAACAAGTCTGAAGCCTTGTTTTTGCTCGGTTTGTCCGTTCTGCATCATTTTTTCCTATCCCCTAAAATGAGGCTGTAAAAACTTTTACAGCCTCTCTGAGTTATTTGTAGTTTTTAGTTTACTGTAAGATCTGCATAAACGGGGAAGTGATCTGAAACATAGCGGCCATCAATACCCTCGGTAACAACTCTGTAGGTCTTTGCGGTGAAGCCGTCGTTTATCATTACATAGTCAATTACATCATCCTTATGAAGAGCAGGATTAGTATCGTGATATGTGCAGTAATCCATAGAGTCGGGAGCCTGCTTCTTTGTGTCGTAGAAATAGTCCGAGTTTACAAACTGCTCGTAATTTTCAGATCCTTCTACAACATTCATATCAGCGGTGAAAACAACGGGAATATCGGTATAGGATTTTGCCTTTTCGATAATCATATTCACGCTGTTTCTTCTTGCTTCAATACCCACGTGGTCAAAGTGACTGTTCATATGGATGTATTCCTGCTCGGTATCCTTGTCAATAAGGTGAACCCATGTACAAACTCTTCTGCAAGCTGCATCCCAACCAAATGAAGGCTCGTCGGGGGTTTCGGAGAGCCAGAAGGTTCCGCTGTCAATTACATCGTATTTATCCTTAAGATAGAATACTGCAGAATACTCACCCTCGTTAGCACCGTCATCGCGACCTACACCAACGCAGGCATATTTTTCGCCAACTGTTTCCTTGAGAGTTGCCATCCATTCGGGAGTTGCCTCCTGAACACCGATTGAATCAGCTTCACTGTCAAGCATAGTCTGGGAAACAATATCAATACGATCCTCCCAGGAGTCCGTGCCAACGTTTGTACATCTGATGTTGAATGACATAATTCGCATTGTGTTTTCCTCCTTTTGTTCAAAGCCCTGAATGACCTTGGTGCTCTCGTTATAGTCCTGGACAAATCCGAATATTGACATAATCATTGTCAGAAAGGACATAACAATTGCTGCAATACTGTTAAACATAAAAATCTCCTTCCTTTATATGGAATTATTTAATAATGAAAGGATATCATATTTTTTTAAAAGTGGCAAGAGGATTTTTCATATATTAAGAAAATACATGTGCAGAAAATATATAAAGGAAAAGGCGGATTGCATTGTTAGTGCAACCCGCCACATATAGTGAACACTATTTTATCAGTCCTGTGCCTTGCCGAACTTTCTCTGGAAAAGCTTGATGATTTCTACAATAGGAATTACAAGGAATGAAAGACCGAGAGAAATGAGATATGCTTTAAGATCAAGGTGTGCAAAGCCAAAGAGATTTGAAAGGAAATCAATCTCAACAACGGCAGTTGTAAGAAGGAATGAGCCTATCATTGCACCATAGAGAGCAACGTTGTGGTGTCCCTTGAATACCATAGCAACAGAGGAACCTCTCTGTGAGCGCATATTGAAGGAGTGGAAGATTTCACACATAGCCATTGTGAAGAATGCCATTGTCATACCTTCGTTGCTGTCAGGAATGTTTCTGAAAACAAGGTGACCTGTTTCAAGGAATTCACCGATATAGAAAGCAGCGATTGTAAGAATACTTACAAGGATACCCTGATATGCACAGTCAATACCGAGACCACCTGCGAAAATACCGTCATTCTTGCTTCTGGGCTTTCTTCTCATGATGTTAGCCTCAGGCTTTTCAAGACCGAGAGCAAGAGCAGGAATACTGTCTGTTACAAGGTTGATAAAGAGAAGGTGAGGAGCCTCAAGAATTGTGAAACTCATAATTGTTGCAAAGAAAATGGAGATAACCTCGGAAAGGTTTGAACCGAGAAGGAACTGAATAGCCTTACGGATGTTGTCGTAAATTCTTCTTCCTTCGCCAACTGCAGAAACAATTGTAGCGAAGTTGTCATCTGTGAGAACCATATCGGCAACGTTCTTGGTAACATCGGTACCTGTGATACCCATACCAACACCGATATCAGCACTCTTAATGGAGGGAGCATCGTTAACGCCGTCACCGGTCATAGCTGTAACGTAGCCTTTGTTTCTCCAAGCATTAACAATTCTTGTTTTGTGCTCGGGCTGAACACGTGCATAAACGAAAATGTTTTCAACAATTTTCTCGAATTCTTCATCGGAATACTTGTCGATGTCGCTTCCCATCATTGCCTGAGAATCAGCGGAGAGAATACCAAGCTCGCTTGCAATAGCCTTTGCGGTGTTAATGTGGTCACCTGTAATCATAATAGGTGTGATACCTGCACCGCGGCACTCTACAATAGCATCCTTAACCTCGGGGCGAACAGGGTCGATCATACCTGTAAGACCAATGAAAATCATTTCATTTTCGAGAGAGGCTGAATCGTATGCCTGAGGAGCATCAGTGTACTCCTTGTATGCAACTGCGAATACACGAAGAGCCTTGTTACCCATTCTTGTGTTTTCCTCAGCAGCCTTTGCAAGGATTTCCTCTGTCATAGGAACAACCTGACCGCCAACAAGAGCGTAGGAGCACTTCTTAAGAATTTCATCAGGTGCACCCTTGGTGTACTGTACATATTTTCCGTCAACTGAATGAACGGTTGACATCATTTTTCTGCCCGAATCGAAGGGAACCTCACCGGCTCTGGGGTTAGCGGCAACAAGGTCGCTTTTCTTGAGACCGAGAGTAGCGGCGTAGTTGATAAGAGCAACCTCATCAGGCTCACCTGTGCTCTTT
>JAZSCI010000113.1:0-11742 GCA_045602865.1 Acutalibacteraceae bacterium | reverse complement strand
CTTTATAACCTTTACCGTAGCTTCATCAAGAACACCTGTAATTCCGTTTTCATCCAAGCCGTAGCCGGTATTAACAAAAATCCACTGAATCCACTTTATTCCTTCATCTGTATCTCCTGCCTTGAACTCTCCCACGGGCTTACGGTAGGGATTGTTCTGAGACTCAGCAGCACCGCCTGTTACACCCGATACACCTGTATCTGTTACTCCGTGAGAAGACTGTGCCTGTGTTTCAAGCTGCGTCGCACCTGCAACAGGCGAAAGAGTTACAAGAACAGAGCCCATTGTGGTCTGGGGAGGATTTGTAGCAGATGAGCCGTTTTCCGATCCGCCAAGACCGCCGAGAATTCCGCCCAAGCCACCAAGCAAGCCGTCACCTTCACCTAATGAGTCACCGATACCACCTATACCTCCGAGAATTCCGCCGCCCTCATCGGAGGAGCCGCCTATTCCATCCAGGATTCCGCCACCCTCACCTGAAGAGCCGCCTATTCCACCTAAAATGCCGGAGGAGTCACCCGAATTACCGGTAACCTGATCAAGGATACCGCCTTCACCGCCTACACCATCAAGTACGCCGCCGACAATTCCTGTAATCTGATCAACCTTTTCGCCAACGGAACTTTTGGTAGTAGTCGCCGTATCAGTGCTTTCTTCCTTTACACCTTCAGCATAAGTCTGAAGCTGGGCAGACTCTACTGCACTGTCGTACTTTTTCCCTGTAACCGTTGCCAAAACAGCCACAGATAAAAGCAACGCGCAAAATATTGAGAATTTCTTATTCATTTATTGATCTCCTTTTTGAAATAGTTATCAACATAGTATACCATAATAGCAAAACAAAAAGCAATAGAAAAGCAGAAATTCCGACATTATACACTCTGTTGCCCGAATTTTTAATTACAAGAATAAAAAAATAGGATGTAAAAAACTTTCGTTTCTTACATCCTATTTTTGGTGAGTTATCGGGGATTCGAACCCCGGACACCCTGCTTAAAAGGCAGGTGCTCTGCCTACTGAGCTAATAACTCATTTATAAACCCTGCGAACAGGGTTTTTTATTGAATTACTTGAAAAAAGCGAAGATAACGCTTGCCACAAGAGCAACAACAAAGAAAATAGATGCGAAAATCTTTGTAATCTTTGCAAGTTTTGCCTCCATCGTTCTGCCTTTATTCTTATCAAAGAATGAATCCGTACCACCTGCGATTGCGCCGGAAAGGCCCTGCTGCTGACTCTGCTGAAGCATAACAACTACAACAATAACAAGTGATGAAATTATAAGAACGGCACCGATAAGGTAGTGATACCATAAGAAGTTTTCCATAAGTAGCTTTCCTTTCGATTCTGTACTTTGTCTTAATTCACAACGGCTATTATATTATCATATATACCAATAAATTTCAAGTCTTTTTCAACATTTTTTATTTTTTTTTGAATTCTCTGCATTTTACACAAAAAAACGGTTATGATAATATCAGTAAGTAAACAAAGTTTATAAGCGTTTGTTGTTTTCCTGCATTTGCCGTTTATCAAGACAAGTCGGAAAATATTTGTTTATTTGCTCTGCCCACATTACGTGGGCAGTTTTTCATTTTTTCGGAATTTTCAAATTCACTCAAGACTGAGCTGCTCAGCCGTGTCATCCGAGCTCAGCAGAGCACCTGCTGCAGGCAAGGTTTTTGTACGATAACGGTGGGGCTTTGCAAATTCGCCCTCTGCATAAAGCCTTGCACCCTGAAGCTTATGATACTTTTTCAAGGTAAGCACATTTACTCCTGCAGTATCCTTCGCCGCCTTTGGTGAAATAGCACCGGTATTCACGAGAAGGTGTCTGCCTGCGGTAGAATAAACCACGATTTCTGTATCTGCTTCTATATACATAGCACTTACAAGAGGTGACTTGTCCGAATAAGCTTTTATGAGCTTTTTTCGCTTTGTCTTGGTTGCATAGCCCGACATTGTAACCTTTGCAACCTTACCGTTCTCATAGAAGAAGAGCATATAGCCCTTGTAATCTGTGGTAACGGCTGTATATACCGGCTTTTCATCCTTTTCAAATTCAAGCTTTGAGGGAAGGAAGTCGCCGAGAATACTTGCTTTGTGATCCTCAAATTCAGAAGCCTTGGCTTTATAAACCTGACATTTATCCGTAAACACAAGAATATCCGCACTGTTTGTGGTGTTGACCGTGCTTACAATCTCATCGTTTTCCTTAAGCTTCTGCTCTCCGCCCATACGCAGTGAAAGTGGTGTGATTTTCTTGAAATAACCGTCACGGGTAAAGAAAAGATTAACCTCATAATCAGGAATCTCCTCTACCACCTCTTCCTCGGTATCCGCATCGTAGATTATTTCACTTCTTCTGTCCTTGCCGTATTTATCCGCAATACGCTTAAGGTCCTCTACGATAATCTTTTTCACTCTTGCCTTGCTATTGAGTATATCCCTCATATCCTCGATAGCCTCCTTGAGACTGTCAATCTCAGAAAGTCTTTTAAGGATATACTCTCTGTTAAGGTGTCGGAGCTTAATTTCAGCAACATATTCGGCCTGGATTTCATCAATACCGAAGCCAATCATCAGGTTGGGAACAACCTCTGCCTCTTCCTCGGTTTCTCTGACAATCTTGATAGCCTTGTCAATATCGAGAAGAATCTTACTGAGACCTTGGAGAAGGTGAAGCTTCTCCTCACTCTTTGCAAGGTCGAAGGCAACTCTTCGCTGAACGCAATCTATTCTGAAGCCAATCCATTCATCAAGAATCTCTGCTACGCCAAGCACCATAGGTGTTGCACCTACAAGAATATTGAAGTTGGCACTGAAGGAGTCCTCAAGGGGTGTCATTTTATAAAGCCTTTTCATAAGCTTATCAGCATCAGTGCCGCGTTTCAGGTCAATTGTGATTTTAAGACCTGACTTGTCGGTTTCATCACGGATATCGCTTATTTCCTTAATTGTACCTGCCTTTACCTTCTCAATAACCTTTTCGATTATTGCTTCACTTGTAGTTGTCGGCGGGATTTCTGTAATATCTATACAGTTACCTGACTTGTCATAGGTATACCTTGCACGAATCTTTATGGAGCCTCTACCGGTTTTGTACACCTCTTCAAAAGCAGCTCTGTCATACATAATCAAGCCGCCGCCTATAAAATCAGGAGCCTTAAGAGTTTCAAAAACATCAAAATCAGGATTTTTAATAAGACCGATTGTGGTTTCGCAGATTTCTCTGAGGTTAAAAGAACAGATGTTACTTGCCATACCTACGGCAATACCGCTATTCATATTTACAAGAATAGTCGGGAATGAAACGGGAAGGAGTGTGGGCTCCTTCATTGTGTTATCATAGTTATCAACAAGGTCGACTGTATCCTTATCAATATCCCCGAAAAGCTCTGTACATATACTGTCGAGCTTCGCCTCAGTATAACGGGATGCAGCATAAGCCATATTCTTTGAGTATGCTTTACCGAAGTTACCCTTACTGTCAACATAAGGGTGAAGAAGAGTCTCATTACCCTTGGAAAGTCGCACCATTGTTTCGTAAATAGCCGCATCTCCGTGAGGGTTAAGCTGCATGGTTTTTCCTACGATATTCGCGGATTTTACACGGCCTCCGTTGATAAGTCCCATCTTGTACATTGTGTACAGAAGCTTTCTGTGAGAGGGCTTGAAGCCATCAATTTCCGGTATGGCACGGGAAAGAATTACACTCATTGCATAGGGCATATAGTTGGTTTCGAGAGTTTCGGAAACAAGCTGCTCCACAATCTCTCCCGCTCCCAGAATATGCGCCTTCTGATTCACCTCAGGTTCCTGCTCGGGACCGTTTTTCTTTTTTCTTGCCATTATTAATACTCCTTATGATATATCTGCCAAATCAAGATAAAGATGTCCGTTTTCGGCAATATATTCCTTTCTTCCCTGGAGATTGTCACCCAGAAGAAGCTCGAATTTTTCAGCCATATACTCCTCAACATTATCAGGATTGATTTTTATGAGGCGACGTGTACGGGGATTCATGGTAGTAAGCCACATCATATCTGCATCGTTTTCACCAAGTCCCTTTGAACGCTGAATAGTATATTTTGCATTACCGATTTCTGCAAGTGCATCTGCCTTTTCCTTTTCGGTATATGCAAACCATGTTTCACCCTTTGATGTAATTTCATAAAGGGGTGATTCAGCTATAAAGACCTTTCCTTCTCTTATAAGAGTCGGCATGAGTCTGTAAATCATTGTAAGAATCAATGTACGAATCTGGAAGCCATCCACATCAGCATCAGTACAGATGATAATTTTATTCCATCTGAGACCATCAAGATTAAAGAGAGAAAGCTCTTTATTGGATTTTGTAGATGTCTCAACACCACAACCCAGAACCTTTATCAGGTCAACGATGATATCGCTCTTGAAAATTCTGTTGTAATCACATTTAAGACAGTTGAGAATTTTACCTCTTACGGGAATAACCGCCTGGAATGCAGAGTCTCTCGCCTGCTTGCAGGCACCCAGAGCAGAGTCACCCTCCACTATGAAGATTTCTCTTTCGTTTTTGTCCTTGCTTCTGCAATCCACGAATTTCTCTACTCTGCTTGTCATATCGTTGCTTACGGCGAGAGTCTTTTTGAGATTGAGTCGTGTGTTTTCCGCCTTTATACGGGAACGCATATTAATGAGAACCTGCTCACAAAGCTTATCTGCCTCAAGCTTATTCTCTATAAAATAGACCTCAAGCTGATGCTTTATAAACTCGGTAATAGCCTCCTGAATAAACTTGTTGGTAATAGCCTTTTTAGTCTGATTCTCGTAAGATGTCTGGGTAGAGAACGAGGATATAACAAGCACAAGGCAATCCTCAATATCCTGGAAGCCGATTTTGGAATCCTGCTTTGTATATTTTCCGCTCTGCTTGAGATAACTGTCAATCTGCGAAACAAAGGCACTTCTTGCCGCCTTTTCAGGAGCACCGCCGTGTTCAAGGAAGCTTGAGTTGTGATAATATTCCTTTAACTGCTTTTTATTTGAAAAGCAGAGTGCAATATTAATCTTGACCTTGTAATCATCCTTGTCGGCTCTGTCTCTGCCCATTCGTTCTGTCTGCCAGAACTGTACACCTGTAAGACCGTCCTCACCCACAAATTCGCTGACATAATCGCTTATGCCGTTTTCATATATATATTCAAAGGTTTCGAACTTTGTTTCAGTAAGCTGATTTTTGAGAATGAACTTAACACCGGGATTTACAACCGACTGCCTTTTCAGCACCTCGTGGAAATAATCCAGAGGTACATCAATTTCCGTAAAAACATCAAGGTCAGGAAGCCACTTTATTCTCGTACCTGTATCCTTCTTATCGTAGGGATTTTTCTTCATATCCCCTACTATAACGCCTTCCCTGAAGTTCAGCTCATAGCAAAAGCCACCCGTGTGAATTTCCGCCTCCATATATTTGGAAGCATACTGTGTTGCACACAAGCCCAAGCCGTTAAGACCGAGAGAAAACTCATAGCTTCCGCCATCGTTGGTATCCATCTTGCCACCTGCATACATATCGCAGAAAACAAGCTCCCAGTTGTAGCATTTTTCTATTTCATTGTAATCAACAGGAATACCTCTGCCAAAATCCTGCACCTCTATGGCATGGTCAAGATATCGGGTAATGATAATTTTTTTACCGTAGCCCTCTCTCGCCTCATCTATGGAGTTTGAAATAATTTCAAACACAGAATGCTCACAGCCATCCAGACCATCCGAGCCGAATATAACACCCGGACGCTTACGGACTCTGTCTGCGCCCTTAAGAGATTTTATACTCTCGTTTCCGTATTCCTTACGTGATTGTGTGGTTGCTTTTGCCATTTATTTATCTTACCTTTCGGAAATAAAATACAAATATTGGGGTTCCGCCCCATAATATTATACAAAATCTTGTGATTTAGTCAAGTTATAATTAAGAAAATCAATTTCAAAGGGTGATGAACGGTACTATGATGAATTATATCTTACCCATTGCGGTTATTCTTTCCTTTGTTTCTGCCATATTTACAGGTAACACCGGGAATTTGTCAAGTGCCGTTATCTCAAGCGGAACAGATGCTGTAAAGCTTTTAATCAATCTTTCGGGAGTTATCTGTCTGTGGTGCGGAATCACAAAAATTGGTGAAAAAAGCGGGTTAACAGAGCTTTTTTGCAAATTACTCTCGCCTGTCCTTAAGCTTATTTTCCCGAAGCTCAGGGACAAGGAAGCATCGGAAGCCATATCAATGAATATTACCGCTAATTTCTTAGGTCTGGGAAATGCGGCAACACCCTTAGGGCTTAAGGCTATGGAAAAATTACAAAAGCTTAACCCCTCACCCCTGTGCGCCTCTGATGATATGGTTCGATTCGTTGTAATCAATTCTGCGGCGGTACATCTCATCCCCACAACAGTTTCGCTTCTCCGCACTCAGCACGGAAGTACAGAGCCCACTGCAATTCTTGTACCTGCCCTTTTCACATCTGTGTGCGCAGTTTCTGTGGGCTTACTGATGACACATTTTCTCAGGAGGTTTTTCAAATGACTGATCTGAATAATTATATTCTCCCTGCAACGGTAGTTATATTCATCATACACGGTACAATAAAGGGTGTCCGTGTTTTTGATGAATTTCTCACAGGAGCAAAGCAAGGTATAAAAACGGTATTCGGAATCGCCCCTTCTCTTATAGCCCTTATTTTTTGTGTAAATATGCTTCGTGCTTCAGGCTGCCTTGATATTCTTTCATCCGTTCTGTCTCCTGTATCCGGCTTCCTCGGAATACCAAAGGAAATTGTTCCCCTTACTCTGATTTCACCCATTTCAGGAAGCGGTTCTGTCACAATGCTTGAGTCAATACTCAGCACCTATGGCCCCGACAGTTTTATCGGACTTTGTGCTTGTGTGATGGCAGGCTCCACGGAAACAACCTTTTATGCTACAACACTTTACTACGGGAGTGTGGGCATAAAAAATACTCGACACACAATACCTTCTGCATTGTGTGCCGATTTCACAAGTTTTATTCTGTCTCCAAAAATTGTCAGGCTTTTCTTCCGTTAAACATTCCGTTAATAGAACATCTGAGTGAAGCGTTTATCACTATGCATTGAATACGCTTCCCCATCGCAGCCTACTATTATGTGATCTGCCAGAGCAAAGCCCAGCTTTCTGAGCATAACTGCAAGATTTCTTGTAGAGTCAATGTCGCAGGGTGAAGGCTCCGGCTTATTCATAGGGTGATTATGTACGAGCACTACAAGAGCCGATTTGCTATCCATAACTGCCTTTACAACATTTCTCACATTAAGATCTGCGAAGAATTCAGTACCCTGGGATATAAGCTTCTTGTAAGCCAAGCGTTTTGCTCCGTCAAAGCCCAGTAAATACACCTTTTCGTTGTCGGCATTTACAAAGAGTGAGGAACAAAGCGTTTTAAGGTCGGAAACGGTTTTGTACACTTTTCTTTTGTCGGGTGTAACCTCTCTCATTCGTGCATACACTTCTCCCATAGCCCCAAGCATAACCGCGGTGCTATCGCCCACACCATCGACACTTTTCAATCTGTCAACATCGGAACGAAACACATTCTCAAGACCACCCAGCTTATCTATAAGCTTGTGGGCAAGCTCATTGGTATCTGCACGGGGAATGGAGTAAAACAAGAGCAGCTCGAGGAGTTCGTGCTCCTCAAGCTGTGAAAAGCCGTTTTCAGATACATTCATTTTCATTCTCTTACGATGTCCTGCATGAATGTTTTTATCTGCCATAGCTAACTCCGTTTTTTATATTTTGCTCTTGAGAGTGTCAACCATATCGGTCTTTTCCCAAGCAACATCAAGATCTGTTCTTCCCATGTGACCATAAGCAGCAAGTGCTCTGTACTGGGGCTTTCTGAGCTGAAGCTTCTCAATAATTGCTGCAGGGCGAAGATCAAAGCACTCGTTTACAATATCCTCAAGCTTTGCATCGGAAACTGCACCTGTACCGAAGGTATCAACACGGACAGAAACGGGCTTTGCAACACCGATAGCGTAAGCAAGCTGAACCTCACACTTAGAAGCAAGACCTGCTGCTACAATATTTTTAGCAACATATCTTGCGGCATAAGCGGCACTTCTGTCAACCTTTGTAGGATCCTTACCTGAGAAGGCTCCGCCGCCGTGTCTTGAATAACCGCCGTAGGTGTCTACAATGATTTTTCTACCCGTAAGACCGCTGTCACCAACGGGACCACCAACAACAAAGTTACCTGTGGGATTCACATAAATCTTTGTATTCTCATCAAGATATTTCTCGGGAATTACAGGCTTTATAACGTGCTCTACAATGTCCTTACGAAGTATTTCAATATCCATAGGATCGTGCTGTGAGGAAACAACAACTGCCTCTACTCTCACAGGCTCATCTGCATCATTGTACTCGATAGTAACCTGACTTTTGCCATCGGGGCGAAGATAATCGAGTGTTCCATCCTTTCTTACCTTTGAAAGGCGAAGAGCAAGCTTGTGTGCAAGGGATACGGGAAGGGGCATAAGCTCCTCTGTATCATTACAAGCAAAGCCGAACATCATACCCTGATCGCCTGCACCGTGAAGATTGTAAGCATCCTCCTGACCGCCCTTAAGCTCAAAGGACTTGTCAACACCCATAGCGATATCGGGAGACTGCTTATCAAGAGTAGTGAAAACTGCACAGGAATTACCATCGAAGCCGCACTGAGGATTATCAAAGCCGATATCACAGACAACCTCACGCACAATGGCGGGAATATCTACCTGAGCCTTTGTGGTAACCTCACCCATAACCATAACCATACCGGTTGTGCAAGTAGTTTCACAAGCAACACGTGACTGGCTGTCCTGCGCAAGCATAGCATCAAGCACAGCATCGGAAATCTGGTCGCACACCTTATCGGGATGTCCCTCGGTTACCGACTCAGATGTAAAGAATCTTTTAGACATAAAAAAGCCTCCGAAAATGAAGTATAATACAATATTAGTTTAACAGAATCATATTACACTACAAAGGCACTATTGTCAAGTTGTGTCGATGGTTTTAACAAAAGCTTAACATCCCACCCCGTGATTTTTTCGCGAATTCCCGTCATTCTGTCAACAAAAAAACAACGGACATCTGACACGCTACAGATATCCGTTACATAAATTCGTAAAGGCTTGAAAAGCTGCTACTTTCACACACCGTCAGGTCTGTCAAGACCTACACTTACGGACAGAGCATCATTGATTCTGCTCATATCCGATTCCGGGAGATTCCCCATACGTTCTCTGAGTCTTTGCTTATCAAGTGTTCTTATCTGCTCAAGGAGAACAACAGAATCCCTTGAAAGTCCGCAAACCGATGCATTTACACTGATATGTGTAGGCAGCTTACTTTTGAACTGCTGACTTGTAATGGCCGCCGCAATTACTGTGGGACTGTATTTATTCCCTACATCATTCTGCACAATAAGTACGGGACGCACACCGCCCTGCTCAGAGCCCACAACAGGACTCAGGTCAGCATAATAAATATCCCCTCTTTTAATATTCAAAAAATCACTCTCCGCTTGTCTTTTGGTTTTGTTTTCTCCGCAAAGACTTATATTTGAGTTGACGGTAAATCCGTCTGAACCCGATATCTATATTCTTGCCCGATTACTTTACAAATAATCACCGCAAAGAAAAATACAGACACATATTCAGGAGATTTTTTGTCGGAATTTTTATCACCGACCATTAATATAATATACCCGCCCGATAATTAAGGTTACTCATTATACGGAAGATGTGCAAAAGGTATTGCATCTGACAAATTAAAAGGTGTTGCACCTTCCGGGTACAACACCTTTGATAATTGATATTAAAAGCTTTTTCAGTTTTTATCAGATATACTCGACATTGATTGAATACTTATTCTTACATACCTGATCCGCAGTTGAGCCTGCAACACATTTCACAACAAGATTGTCATTGTGGTTATTGAACGCACCCTGACCGATTGTCATAACACTTTCGGGAATTGTGAGACTGACAAGAGATGTGCAATCCTTGAAGCAGAACTCTCCGATTGTGCCTGTGCCCTCTTTAATAATAAGGCTTGTAAGAGACTCGCACCCCTCAAATGCCGCATAGCCGATACTCTCCGCAACGGGAAGATTGATGCTTTTGAGCTTTTTGCAGCCCTTGAAGGCATTGTCGCCTACTGTAATTGTGTAAGGCGCCCCCATAAATACAACATCCTTGAGCTTAGCGCAATCCTGGAAAGCACTGTTGCCGATTGTTGTGACAGAGTCACCGATCATAATATTTGAAATATTCTTTCCCGAGAAGCATTTTTCACCGATAGCCACAACTCTGTGTCCGGATATTTCCGAAGGAATCATTACAGATGTAGAATCACCCAGATATCTTGTGAGGGTTGCGTGTCCGGTGCCGGGATCTATAGTGTACTTATACTCCTGCATCTGAGGAATATCCTCTGCCTGAGTTACGGTAGTAGCCTGAGTCTGTGTAACTTCTGTAACATACACAACCACAATTGTGGTTTCAGGAACAACCGGAGCTGTCACCGCAGGGAAAAGAGTTGCAGGTACAGTGGTTGTTGTAGTATCACTGGGATTGCTTGTGTCCGTAGCCGTAGCAAGATCACTTGCCATCTGGTCAAGATCAACCCAAGCCTCTGTTTCAAGAGTTGTCTGCGGCAAGGTTGTTGCCTTCAGTGAATATGGCGGAACTGTCGTTGTAGGCTCCTTGTTTGCTCTTGCTGCGCTTATAAGACTTACAGTGAGAACTACTGCCATTATGACAATAACCACCGCAAGAGAAATAATTATCTTGGTAGTCTTTTTCATTACATACCTCTCAGTATATTTTCTATTTTCGACCATTATACAATATGTTTACGAAAAAGTACATAGCTAAATTTAACTTATATGTTAATTTTTTGTGTTTTTCATTTCAATTTGCACAAAGATTTGCTCCCGTTTTGCTAATATTCAACAACATTCGCAATTATTATTGTTTTTTTCTGTTCCTTATGGTAAGATTTATACAAATTATTGTTCGGAGGTTTTTCTATGCAAAAGTCTTGGTATAAAGAAATGGCCGTATATCAGGTATGGCCCCGTTCCTTCTGTGATGGTGACGGTGACGGAATCGGTGACCTTAAGGGTATTCTTTCCAAGCTCGATTACATAAAGAGTCTTGGTGTTGATGCTATCTGGTTCTCTCCTCTCTACAAATCTCCCCAGAAGGATTATGGCTATGACATAGCCGATTACCGTAGTATTCAGCCCGAATACGGCACTATGGAGGATTTCAAGCTCGTTCTTGATGAGGCACACAAGCGCGGTCTCAAGGTTATTATGGACCTTGTTGTAAACCACACCTCTGATCAACACGAATGGTTCAAAAAGGGTATTGAGGATCCCACAAGTGAATATCACGATTACTATTATTGGAGAAAGGGTAAGGGGAAAAGAAGACCTAACAACTGGATGTCCACCTTTGCAGGTCCTGCATGGGAATACAACGAAAAGAACGATGAGTATTATCTCCACCTTTTCGCCGTTGAGCAGCCCGATCTTAATATGGACAACCCGAAGGTTCGTGAGGAAGTAAAGGACATAATGAGATTCTGGCTTGATATGGGTGTTGACGGCTTCCGCGAGGATGTTATCACATTCATTTCAAAGAAAGAGGGCTTACCCTCCAGCC
>JAZSCI010000112.1:0-13585 GCA_045602865.1 Acutalibacteraceae bacterium | reverse complement strand
CTGTTGAGCTTACAAAGCTTATTTTAAATAGATAAAATCCACACACAACAAATGGCTGTAAAAACGAAAGTTTTTACAGCCATTTATATTTGTGTTCTATTTTTATACGGTTATATGGTCTTCAGATAGTTAATACTCATCTCTGCACATTCCTTCGGTGTCTTTCCCATCGAAGGATCATCCTGCTCGACCACTACCCACTCTGCGCCTGCGTTCTCTGCAGCGGCGATGATTTTCTTCCAATCCTGAACGCCGTAGCCAACGGGACGGAATTCAAAGGTGTTCTCTGCGTTATCTGTTTCCTCTTCCTCTATGCCAATAAGCTTATAAAGAGGTCCGTTACCCTTTGAGCCGCTGAAATCCTTCAGATGCACAATAGGTGCTCTGCCTGTATATTTCTCAACGTAAGCAGCAGGCTCCTCACCACCTACATTAACCCAACAGGTATCAAGCTCTGTTTTGAGCAAGTCCTCGGGAATGGTGTTATAAAGGATATCAAGAGCATACTCGCCGTCAATTTTAAGGAACTCAAAATCATGGTTATGGTAAAGAAGCTGAAGCCCCATTTCCTTTGCAGCGGCACCGATTTTGCCGATGCCCTCAACGGTAGCAGCCCAACCCTCTGTGCCGGGGCGGCATTCCTCTGTAAGGTAGGGTACAACAACATACTTACATCCCATATCCTTGTAATCCTTAAGAACTTCTTCGGGATTTTCAAGCATATCATAATAGGGAACATGTGCAGAAACGGGAACAACACCGATTTCATCACAGATAGCCTTGACCTCAACGCCTGATTTGCCGAAAAGTCCTGCAAACTCTACGCCGTCATAGCCAAGCTCCTTAACCTTTTTTACTGTGCCGTAAAAATCCTTCTCCATATCATCACGGAGAGAATAAAGCTGAATAGCAATAGGTAATTTCATAACAACAAACTCCTTAATTTAAAATACAACTGTCAAAAGCAGTTTTTCACAAAACTATATTACTCTAATTTCCGATATAATTCAATAGGTATTGATGATTTTAATTGACAAGAGAGTCAATTTAGTTGTATATTTATAGTATGCTATTTTTTATAAGAAAGAGGTTTACACAATGAAATATGTTGTTGTTTTATATGATGGAATGGCAGACTACCCGGTTCCTGCATTAGATGGCAAAACTCCTATGGAGGTTGCTAAAAAGCCCATACTTGACAGACTTGCCCGTTTTGGTAAAATCGGTACAATAAAAACTGTAGCTGATGGACTCAAGCCAGGAAGCGATATTGCTAATATGAGCGTACTCGGATACAACCCCGAGCTTTGTTATACAGGCCGCTCCCCTCTTGAGGCAGTAAGCATCGGAGTGAATATGAAGGACACCGATATTATCTTCCGTACAAATCTTGTAACACTTTCCGATGAGGAGTGCTACGAGGATAAAACAATGGTGGATTACAGTGCAGGAGACATTTCCACAGAGGAAGCCGCAGAGATTATCAAAAGTGTTCAGGAGCATTTCGGCAACGACACATTCGCTTTCTACAGCGGTGTTTCATACAGACATTGTCTTGTATGGAATGAGGGTACTCTTGATTTAGGCAAAATGACTCCCCCTCACGATATTTCAGGAAAGGTTATCGGCGAGCATCTCTCAACAAGCGAAAACGCAAAGGAGCTCATAGCTATGATGAAGGAAAGCTATGATTTCCTTATGGAGCATCCGGTTAACAAGAAAAGAATGGCAGAGGGCAAAAAACCAGCTAACTCTATCTGGCTCTGGGGCGAAGGCACAAAGCCCTCTCTCCCTGATTTCAAAGAGAAATATGGTGTAGAGGGTTCAATTATTTCTGCCGTTGACCTTCTCAAGGGAATTGCAAAGTGCGCCAATATGTCAGCTCCCGAGGTCGAAGGTGCTACGGGCTACATTGACACCAACTTCGAAGGCAAGGCTTTATGCGCAGTTAAAGAGCTTGAGGAAAAGGATTTCGTATATATCCATATTGAAGCCCCCGATGAATGCGGTCACAGAAACGAGCCTGAAAACAAGGTTCGCGCCATTGAGCTTATTGATGAAAAGGTGCTTTCCATTCTTACAAGAGAGCTTGAAAAGTATGAGGATTACAAAATCCTTGTTCTCCCTGACCACCCCACTCCGATTGTGACAATGACTCACGCGGGTGATCCTGTTCCATTTATGATTTATCAGAAATCAAAGGCAAAGGATAACGGAGTCGAATCATTCACAGAAAAAACTGCAGAGGCTGCCAAGGAATACATTCCGATAGGTTACACCTTAATGGATTACTTTATCAACAACTAATGCTATGCACAGTACAACTTTCCAAAAAGATGTACTGTGCTTTTTTGTGCTTCAAGCGCTAAACTGTGGGCCTTATGTAATAGGATGATGGCACCTTTCCTACTATAACAGTCTCTGTTACAGGTATATTACCTTTAACAGTTTCATTCATTTTATAGTTACCTATGTATGCAGCAGCGGTCAACTCAACCTCTACAGATATTCTGTGAATAGTCTGATTTATCCCCACACTCTCGAAGGTGCTTTGTATATCAGTTACGGCAAAGCCGTATGTACTTGATTCTATCACAAGATCCATTCCCTTGTCACTGAACAATTCACTGCCGAGAAGTGTTCCCCAAGGGACTAAAATTTTGAAATCACCATAATGTGCAACCGATTTTGCAACGATTTCCGAAAGCTCTGATTTAAAGGAATTAATACACACCGTATCAGAAACGAGAGCAGATATTTCTCCTTCTTTATTATATTTTACTATTATGAATTTGCAGTAATCCGTATCACATTTCTTCAGTGCATCATTTACTGATTTGTTCAACAGAAGAGTCAATTCGTTTTTCAGCGCCTTAGCACCTGCATTTTTTATTATAGGACGAAGCTGCGCTTCACCGAACACAACAAGAAGAAGCACAGACAATGCAATAGCCGAAATTCTGAACCGAATACTTTCTCTGCTATGTCTGAAGGAAAGTCTTTTTGCTTTTATGTTCTTTTTTCTTTTCAATAAGGGCTTGAAATAAAACTTAACCATACAACCACCCCTATATTATATGTATATCCCGAATAAAATGACACAACCCCTTCCGCGGTCTATCCGCGGAAGGGGTTGTTATCATTAAGACTTATGAAGCTGTTTTATTTTGCAGTACATGTAAGTCCCTTTGTATTATAGTAGCTTGTGTACTTGCCATCTGTTGCGCGAACAGTGTATGAATACTTAACACCTGCTTTTGCAGTCTTATCTACATATCTGCCGCTATCGCATGTGCCAATCTTCTTCCAGCTGCCCTTCGCTGTCTTACGGTAAATAATGTAATCTGTTGCAGTGCTTACTTCACTGAACTTGAATACTACACCGCTTGACTTAGGAGTTACAGATTTAAGCTTAGGTGTTGAGATAAACTTAATCTTCAAGCCTGTCTCATAAGCACTCTGTGCCCCATCAATCACTGCACGAACAGTATATCTGTAATACTTACCGTTCTTAACTGTTGTATCCTTGTAGGAATTTACATCACCACTTACAACTGCAAGCTTCTTATACGAACCGGAGCTTGTTTTACGGTAAACGATATACTTATCAGCACCCTTTACATCCTCCCATACAAGCTTAGCGCCTGTTGAGGTTGCCTTAACTGAGCTGAGCTCGGGAGCAGAAACGAATGTAATGTACTCACCATCAGGATAGTAGCTGCTGAGAGTCTTGTTGGAATATGCACGAACGATGTAGATATATGACTGACCGTTCTTTGCTGTTTCATCAACAAACTTAACAGTTGCATTACCCTTAACTGTTCCTACGCGCTCCCAATCAGTTCCGGATGTTCTGCGATAAATTCTGTATGCATCAGCACCCTTTATCTTATTCCACTCAACCTGTACGCCCTTTGTTGTGGTCTTAAGCGAAGAGATTATAGGTGTTGCAAGATAGAGAAGAGTAAGACCGGTCTTATTATACGCACCTTCAATTGAGCCGTTAACAGCGCTTACCGAGTAAGTGTATGTCTTACCGCTCTTTGCATCTGTGTGAATGTAGCTTGTGTTAGTGTCTGCCTCTACAGTAGCAATCTTGCTCCACTTACCACCTTCAACCTTTGCATAAACGTTGTAATGATCTGCATTCTTTACAGACTCCCAACGAATGATAGGTCCTCTGAAGGTATTGTAAGCTTTTTCGAGCTTGGGTGTACCGGGCTTAACGCTATTATCCTTGATACCACAATCTGTACAAGCACCATTCTTGTAGTTATGACCTGTTGCAGGAATAACTGTGGTTTCACCGATAAACTGGTGACATACGGAGCAAAGTGTACCTTTTTCGCCATCCTCTGTACAAGTAGGATTCTTTGTCTGAGGTGTTGAATAAGGAACATGCTCACCCATAAAGCTTTCTGTGTACTCATCACCGCAGTTGTCACAGGTATATTTCTTTATGCCTGCTTCAACACAAGTTGCGGTTTTTGCAACAGACTCAACATAGTTGTGTCCGATTGCAGGGATAGCTTCTGTTTCTTTATAGTTGCAATCCGCGTTCTGGCAGGTGTATGTCTTTACACCATCCTCTTCGCAGGTAGCTTCCTTTGTTACCTTGCCTGCATCAAGCTTGTGACCTGTTGCAGGAACTACTGTTGTATATGAGTCATAGCAGCCATCATTTGTACAAGAGAACTTCTTTGTGCCCTCTGTGTCGCAGGTAGGCTTAACTGTTACAACACCATCATTATAGATATGACCTATTGCAGGAATATCCTCTGTATAGAAGTGATCGCAGCCCTCTCTTACGCAAGAGAATGTAACAACGCCAGCCTCATCACAGGTTGCTCTCTTTGTAATTGTACCTGTATCGAAGCTATGACCGAGAGCCTCAATTGTCTGTGTTTCGTAAACATAGTCACAAGAAACGCAAGTTCTTTCCTTGAGACCATCAACATCACAGGTTGCTTCAAGAGTAATTGTCCATACGAAGCCACCGGGATGAACCTCTTCAAATGCGATGCCACGGAACTTTGCAAATTCAATTGCATAAGAATCACAATCAGCAACAATTACAAGATCCTTTGAACAACCGTTGAATGCATTGTCTGCAATCTCGGTAACTGTATCAGGAATGTAAACCTTTGTAAGCTTGTCACAGCCGATAAATGCATCTTTATCAATTGCCTCTGTTCCGTTCCATACACTTACCTCGCCTGCCTTTGCAGAAGGACAAAGGATAAGTGCTGCAAGTGACATATCATAAAGGACACCATCTACGCTGAAGTAGTTATCATTCTTGGTGTCTACATTTATTGCTTCAAGTGCAGTACAGTTTGTGAAAGCACCGTTTTCTATTGTATCTACACTTGCGGGGATATTGATAACCTTAAGTGCTGTGCCATCAAATGCAGAATCACCAATTGTATTAACTGTTGAAGGAAGTACAATTTCCTCAAATGCAGAGCATCCGGCAAATGCATTTGCGCCGATAGTCTCAATTCCGTCAGGAAGCTCAGGAAGTCCCTTAAGTGATGTACAACCATAGAACATACCCTCGCTGATTACGGGCATTGCACAATGGATGGTAACATCCTCGAGAGCGATACATCTGCCGAATGCATATTTCTCAACATTCTTAAGGTCGTGACCGAGATAGAGTGTTTTTGCAGATGCACAGTCATAGAAAGCATACTCGCCTACAGACTGAACACTGTCAGGAATCATAATAGCTTCAAGAGACTTACAGTTTTCAAATGCAAGTCTTCCGATAAGGCAAATGCTATCGGGAAGTAATGCTGTCTTGAGAGATACGCAATCCTCAAACATGCTTTCACCGATTTCAATTGCGCCGTTCTTTATTTCAAGATTTGTAAGGTTGTCACAGGACTTGAATATACACTTACCAACCTCATCTGCGGCAAGACCGCCATAGATAGTAACATCTGTAAGACCGTCACAATCATAGAATGCATAATCTTCTATAGATGTTGTGCCTGCAATATCAAGAACAGTAAGCTTATCACAGTTCTGGAAGGCACCTGCACCGATTTTGCTGAGTGTCTTTGCGAATACAACTTCTTCAAGAGCAGGATAATCAGTAAATGCAGAATTGTTGATGGTAGTTGTTTCTCCTGTAACAATTACGGTATTAATCATACTACCGTAAGCAGACCACTCATTTGCGGTAACATCTTTGTAAAGCACAAGAATTCCGCTATCTGTGAGAAGCCAGGAGAGATTCTGGAATTCACCATTTTCATCAGCATAAGCACCCTTGTTTGTAGCAAGAATACCATCAAAGGCTATATTGGAAACTGACTCTTCTTTGGTGTGACCACAATCTTTACAAGTATATGTAATAACGCCGTTCTTATTTACCGTCGGGTAAACGGTTATAGCACCCTCATCATAATTATGAGGAACCATAGGAATTGACTCTGTTACATAATGAGAGCAACCCTTGTTTCTGCACTTGAAGGTTCTCTCACCAAGCTCAGTACATGTGGGCTCCTTTGTAACTGTGCCAACAGTTTCCATATTATGACCTGTGGCAGGAATTTCCTCTGTGGTAGAATGATCGCAGTTGTTATGCTTACATTTGTAGGTTCTGATACCATTTTCTGTACATGTGGGAGCAAGAGTTACGGTACCTGCATCCATATCATGATCAGTGGCGGGAATTGCCGTGGTATAGAATTCATCACAACCATCATTCTTACAGTAATGTGTTCTTACACCATCTTCATCACAGGTAGCTTCCTTTGTAATTACACCAACGGTATCGTAATCGTGACCGAGTGCAGGAATTGTTGCTGTATGTGTATGACCGCAAGTCTTACATGTGAATGTAGCTTCACCATCATCCTCACATGTGGGAGCCTTGGTTACTGTCTCGGTATAATCATGACCTGTGGGAGCAAGAGTCTCTGTTGTATAAACAAGTCCGCAATCGGGACATTTTTCACTTTTCTCACCAGGTGCCTCGCAACCGGGCTGGATTGTAACTACCCATTCCTTCTGTGCAGAGTGGATAAGCTCTGTATCAATAGAATGAATCTTTGCAAATGTTGCCGCTGCAGATGTGCAGGGAGTTTTGATAACAAGTGCATTGTTGCAGCCATTGAATGCAGAAGCACCGATTGTTGTAACTGTTCCAGGAATTGTAACAGTTGTAAGAAGCTCACAACCAAGGAATGCCTTAGAATCAATAGTATCTACAGATGCAGGAACAACAACCTCGCCTGACTTTCCTGCAGGACAGAGAAGCAATGTATCCTTAGCGGCATTGTAGAGAACTCCGTCAACACTGCAATATACAGTATTATTCTCTGCAACATTTATAGCCTCTAACTTATCGCAAGAGGAAAATGCACCGATATCGATAGTTGAAACAAGATAAGGAATATCAATTGTTGTAAGTGAGGTTCCGTAGAAAGCAGACTTGCCGATTGAGGTAAGCGCATTGTTAAGCTTGATGCTTGTAAGAGCTGCGCAACCGGAGAAAGCTGCCTCACCGATAGATGTAACGGTATTGGGAACAACAACGTTATCAAGAGCAGCACAGTTCTCGAAAGCGTGAGCACCGATAAGCTTAACGCCTTCGGGGAAATCAACTATTGTTTTAAGAGATGTACAACCATAGAACATCCACTCGCTTATAGCATCAAATTCAGATGTGAATGTAACCTCTTCAAGTGATGTACACTTACCGAAAGCATACTCACCCATAAACTCTGCATTATGACCGATATATGCAGTCTTTGCAGCTGAGCAACCATAGAAAGCATAATCACCAACAGCAACAGCACTGTCAGGAACAATTATATCCTCAAGAGCTGAGCAGCCATCAAATGCATGATCGGCAATACCCTCAATACTGTCGGGAAGAGCGATTGTTGTAAGAGAAGTACAATCCTCAAACATACCATAGCCGATGATTTTGCAACCGTTAGGTACTACGACAGTTTCAAGAGCTGAACAACCCTTAAAAATGTTCTTGCCTAAACCGATAACCTCGCCATCCTTGTTTACATCACCCGCAAGACTGAGGCTAAGTGTAGCTTTAACAAGGGATGAGCAGCCGTAGAAGGCATAATCACTAATGAATGTAACACTATTCGGCATTACGATTTCATCAAGAGAGATACAACCCTCAAATGCCTGCTTACCGATTCTTTCGATAGCGCTACCGGTATTGAAATCTACTGAAGCGAGATTTTCGAAATGGTAAAATGCCAAATCAGGAATAGCTGTAACCTCGGGCTTAAAAACAACCGCCTTAACATCAGCAGCATAAGGAGCCCAGCCTACGGGTTCACAGTCAACGAAAACTGTAAGAGTTCCGTCGGAATCCAATTCCCAGGCGGTTACTTCGTTGTCGTCAGCATCAGTAACTGTGCCTGATGCGACTGTTGCCGCAAAAGATACTACTGATAAACAGGAAAAACTGCTCATCACGATCAATGCAGCAAGAAGGATCGATAATAATTTTGATCTCTTCAATTGAAACACCCTTTCAAATAAGAACTTTGCTGTAAACAGCATTGTAGCAGAACATACCAAGATATAATACTACATAATTTATTTTAGTACAATTGCATTTCTTTGTCAACGAGAAAATACCAATATATTGTGTTTTTGGTTATTTTCTACTAATAAAACTTGCTTTTTTTGACATTAAAAATACACAAAAATCCGGGCAGCTCACATAAGAGCTGCCCGTGACAAAATTATAATGTTTTTATAGAAAAATACCGACCAAATTCTAAACACAAGCTCTGATTTATCAAAGGGTGTTTATCCTCAGCTATTGTATCCAAGCTCAAATGCCTTGATGTTAAGCTCAAGGAATTTTGCAGGA
Source organism: Acutalibacteraceae bacterium (assembly GCA_045602865.1). Lineage (GTDB taxonomy): Bacteria > Bacillota > Clostridia > Oscillospirales > Acutalibacteraceae > DTU089. The sequence goes on along the minus strand of JAZSCI010000112.1, from coordinate 4,722 downwards.
ACACAGGACTTAACCGCATCAAGCCAGATCTCCTTGTCAATATCAGTATTTTTTGCCATAGCACCGATGAGCACAACGTTAACTGCCTTGGGAGAGCCCGCCTCTACCGCAAGAGGAAGTGCATCAATTGCAACTACGGAAGCTCCTGCCTTTTCAACCGCCTCAACTACACCCTCGGGATACTGACAATCACCGATTACAACTGACATAGGATCAATTTTCTGTGTGTTTACAATTACCTTTCCATCCTTCTTAAGGCAAGAAAGCCATCTTGCAGCTTCAAGCTGTTCAAAGGAAAGTATGAGGTCTGCTTCACCCTCACCGATAACGGGAGAATAAACCTTTTCGCCGTATTTTACATAGGTAACAACAGAGCCGCCACGCTGACTCATACCGTGCACCTCAGAAACCTTTACATCATAGCCCTTTGCAATAAGTGCGCTGCCTAAGATTCTGCTTGCAAGAAGTGTACCCTGTCCGCCGACACCTACTATCATAATAGCTCTATTCATTTAATACACTCCCCTTTCTTATTCAATAGCACCGAACTTACAAAGCTGTGAGCATACATTACAGCCCAGACACTGTGTAAAGTCTATCTCTGCCTTGCCATCCTTCATACTGATAGCAGGGCAACCAATCTTCATACACATTTTGCAGGATTTGCACTTATCCTTATTCACCTTGAGAGGCGGATTGTGCTTAACGGTCTTAAGCAATGCACAAGGACGTCTTGAAATAACAACTGCAGGTGCATCGAGCGAAAGAGCCTTTCCTATATTTGTGTAGCAATCATCAATATCATACGGATCAACAACAAATACGTTATTTATACCCACAGCCTCGCAAAGCTTTTCAAGGCTCACTGCCGCAGCAGGCTCACCCTTGATATTGTAGCCGGTTGTAGGATTCTGCTGGTGACCTGTCATACCGGTAATACTGTTGTCAAGAATAATAGTAACAGAATTACTGTTGTTATACGCGATATCAATAAGACCGGTTATACCTGAATGGATAAATGTGGAGTCACCGATTACTGCAACGCTCTTTGAAGCGCCATCGGGATTAGCAAGATTTCTTCCGTGAAGACCGGACACACTGCCGCCCATACAGAGAACTGTATCAATCATTCCGAGAGGCTTTGATGCACCGAGAGTATAGCAACCGATATCACCGCTTACGGTAACATTAAGCTTCTTCAATGCATAGAACAGACCTCTGTGAGGACATCCTGCGCAAAGCACCGGCGGACGTGCAGGAACATTTATATCAACACTAAGAGAAGCAGTTTCATCACCGAGAATTACCTTTCTGATAAGTCCCTGTGAATATTCACCCTGTAATGTGAATGCGGATTTACCTATAACATCCACGCCGATTTTCTTACAATGTGTTTCAATAAAGTCATCAAGCTCCTCAAGAACATAGACTGTTTCACACTCTGCACAGAAATCCTTTATAAGCTTCTCGGGTAATGGATATACGCAACCGAGCTTGAGGTATGAAGCCTTGTCACCCAATGCTTCTTTTGCATACTGATAGCATATACCTGCAGTAATTACACCTATTTTTTTGTCATTATACTCAACACTGTTGAGGCCTTCCTCTACGGCTTCTTTCTCAAGATACTCAATCTGCTCAAGAATTCTTGCCTCAACTGTTACGTGCTTACCCCTTGCATTTGCAGGAACCATAACATATTTCTGAGGATTCTTCTCATAAGGCTTAAGACCTGCATCGTTTCTATCGCCTAACTCTGCAAGGCTACGGGAGTGAGAAACTCTTGTGGTAAGTCTGTAAAGAACGGGTGTGTCGAATTTTTCTGAAAGCTCAAATGCTTTCTTGGCGTACTCAAGACACTCTGCAGAATCAGAGGGCTCAAGCATCATAATTTTTGATGCCTGTGCATAATGGCGGCTATCCTGCTCATTCTGTGAAGAATGCATACCGGGATCATCAGCCACAACGATTACCATACCTGCATTAACACCTGTATATGAAGATGTGAAAAGAGGATCAGCCGCAACATTGAGACCAACGTGCTTCATAGCACAGAAGGACCTTGCGCCTGCCACCGCTGCGCCGAAAGCAACCTCTGCGGCTCCCTTTTCGTTAGGCGCCCATTCACTTGTGATTTCATCGTAAAGAGAAATAAACTCTGTAACCTCTGTGCTGGGTGTACCGGGATAGCTTGATGCAACTCTGCATCCGCCCTCGTACAAGCCGCGAGCAACAGCTTCGTTTCCTAAAAGTAATTTTTTCATTATAAGTACCTCTTATTTTTTTATTTCATTCTGTGTTGCAACAACACTCTCACCGCAATACATAGCCCTGAGCTTCGGCTTTTCAATCTTTCCGGTAGGGTTACGGGGAACATCTGCAAGAATTATCTTTCTGGGGCGCGTGTATCTTGGCATATCAAGGCAGAATTCGTTGATTTCATCCTCTGTAAGTGTCATACCATCCTTAACCTCGATAATTGCCGCGGCAATTTCGCCCAGTCTGGCATCAGGCAGACCGATTACTGCAACATCCTTGATAGCCTCATGCTTACGAAGGTAATCCTCAATCTGTACGGGATAAAGATTTTCACCGCCTGAGATAATAACATCCTTCTTACGGTCAACAAGATAAATGAAGCCATCCTCATCCTCCTGCGCCATATCACCGGTATAAAGCCAGCCATCGGAAAGAACTTCATCAGTAGCTTTTTCATCCTTGTAATAACAAAGCATAACACCGGGACCTTTTACGGCAAGCTCACCCACTTCTCCGCGGGGAACGGTATTTCCGTTTTCATCACAGATCTTAACCTCCCAGCCGTAGCCTGCCTTACCGATTGCACCAACCTTGTGAGGATTCTCAACACCCAGATGTACACAACCGGGACCTATGGACTCGCTGAGACCGTAGTTTGTATCATACTGATGGTGCGGGAACACCCCGAACCATCTTCTTATGAGACTTGGGGGAACCGGCTGAGCGCCGATATGCATAAGTCTCCACTGATCAAGATTATACTCCGATAAATCAATAGCTCCGTTATCGATTGAGTCAAGTATATCCTGAGCCCACGGAACAAGAAGCCATACAATAGTACATTTTTCTTCGCTTACGGCCTTTAGGATCCAACGCGGCTTTGTTCCCTTGAGAATAACCGCCTTGCTACCTGCAACAAGAGAGCCGAACCAATGCATTTTTGCTCCTGTATGGTAAAGAGGGGGTATGCAAAGGAATACATCATCCCTGCCCTGAGAGTGATGAGCCTGCTCTGTCCTTGCCGCATGAACGAGACTCTTATGGGCATGAAGAATTGCCTTGGGGAAGCCTGTGGTACCCGAAGAGAAATAAACTGCCGCTTCATCATCATCCGAAAGGGTAATATCGGGTGCCTTGGTAGAGCAATATGTAACAAGCTTATCATAGCTTTCCGAGAATGAAGGACAATCCTCACCTATATAGAAGGTGTAATTAACATCAGGAATTCTGTGACAGATTTCCTCTACCCTTCCTATAAACTCAGGACCGAAAACGAGAACTGAGCTGTCCGAAAGCTTAAGACAATACTTGATTTCTTCTGCGGTGTACCGGTAATTAAGCGGAACGGCAAGAGCACCTGTTTTCAATATACCGAAATATACGGGAAGCCACTCAAGACTGTTCATAAGAAGAATAGCCACACGGTCACCCTTCTTTACTCCTCTTGAAAGAAGAAGGTTCGCAAAACGGTTAGCCTTCTTATCAAACTCACCCCAGGTAAGCTCGCGCCTGCCTGCATCGGTATTGCCGGGCTCAATAAGAGAATACTCTCTCCAGGTAGTACGCTCCCTTTCCTGAACCTCAGGATTAATTTCTACAAGAGCAACCTCATCCTTGTAGTTTTTTGCGTTATTCACAAGAAAATCTGTAATAGGCAAAATAATTCAACTCTTTTCTGTATAGTTATGTTCCGGATACATAAACGGATAAAAATAAAAACTCACCCTTCGGAAACCAAAGGACGAGCGAAATTACCCGTGTTACCACCTTTATTCGCAATCAGAAAGATTGCCTCATTAACGCAATAACGGGCGTACCCGCCGCAGCCTACTGTTATTTCGGTGCGAAGCTCCGGGATGTATTCACACAAGCTGCTCACGCGTCTCTCACCAACCGACAACTCTCTTTTTTACACTGACCTGTGCTACTTGTTCCCTTCTCAGCATTTAAGAACACTTATAAAATTGTATCGTAAATTATATCACAGTCCGCTGACAAATGTCAACAAATTTATGTAAATTAATTTATGAAAATCCTATATGGCAATCCAGGTTATTTCCCGGGAAATAAAACCCTTATGAAGTAGCTTATTTCACCTTCAGGGAGGATATGTAAGTCTCGATATCAAAGCTCTCTGTAGGGCTTCCGTTTTTCAGGTACAAGGGATGATGGGGATGTCCCTTAACGGAGCGCTTTCCTACCGTAAACCACCGGGCGTTATACTGATTTCCGATATCAATCATTTCCCTGACACAGGGAACAAGGTATGGTCTTTTTTCGATGATTGTACCCCATGCCGCCCATACTGCAGGTTTATTACCCTCTCCGTATGATGAAAGGATATACCTGAAGGCTTTCATATTTTCCTTATGAAGCTCCTCATTGAAGGAACAATCCATACAAGAGGGATCGGTAGCTCTCTGGGCATAAACATTAAACATTATGAAGCTGTCATAGCCGTTG
>JAZSCI010000111.1:0-6129 GCA_045602865.1 Acutalibacteraceae bacterium | reverse complement strand
TTGATGTCCTTGCCCATAATCTCAGCAGTTCTGTATGCTACGAAGCGGTGAGAGGTTCCGTGAGCACCGTAACGGCGTACCTTGAATTCCTCGTACACTTCATAGGGAAGTGCGAACATATATGATGTTGCAGGCATTGTGCTATGGAATGCGTTATCAAAAACAGCAACCTGAGGAACATCTTTGCCGAAAACCTCTGTGCAAGCTTTGATACCTGTAACGTGTGCAGGATTGTGAAGGGGTGCAAGAGCTCCCAGGTCAGCTATGTCCTGAAGAACCTTGTCATTGATAAGTGTGCTCTCTGTGTAGAGGTCGCCACCCTGAACGATTCTGTGACCGATGGCATCGATTTCGGAAAGACTGTCAATTACCTTGCAAGGACCACCGATAAGGTTTTCTTTAACAAGATTGAAAGCAACCTTGTGGTCTTCAATAGCCTTTTGGCCGGGTTCGTATTTTACAACGATTTCTTTGTTATCTGCTGAGGGAACTGTGAACTTTGCTGCGCTCTTTTCAACATCTCCGATAGTCTCACAAATACCTTTTGCAAGAACCTTTTCGCCATCCATATCGAAAAGCTGATATTTGAGTGAGGAGCTTCCGCAGTTAATAACGAGAATTTTCATAATATACCTCCAATTAATGTTTTATTACATACAATACCAATTATAGCACTTATTTTATGTTTTTCAAGAGTAAAAAGAAAATAAAACAACAGCAAAAAAAGAAAAACTCAAACAACATTAAATGTAATATAAAACCATCGAGGAAAATGTAAAATAAACTTGTTTGCAGAGGATAAATGTGATATCCTATATAGTGGTATGTTTTTGTATCTGCCTGGAGGTGATTTCTTGAATTTCGGAATTGTGGCAGAGTTTAATCCTTTCCATAACGGACATAAGCTTCTGGTGGATTATGCCCACTCCTTAGGCGGAACAGTAACGGCAGTTATGTCGGAAAACTTTGTACAGCGCGGTGAAAGTGCCTGTATGCACATTCAGGACAGGGTCCGTTGCGCTTTGAACGAGGGTGTTGATCTTGTGGTTTCCTTGCCGTTGCCCTTTGCTACGGCAAGTGCGGAACGCTTTGCCAAGGGAGGGATTCAGGTTCTCGGCTCTCTGGGATTTGTTGATGGCATTGCCTTTGGATGTGAGTGCGACAACACCTCGCTGCTTTGTAAATGCGCAGATGCTTTGATGAGTGAAGAGTATAACCGACTTGTGGAAGAGTTTCTCGGTAAAGGTGTTTCGTACCCTTCTGCGGGACAAGGTGCTCTGACAGAGCTTGCAGGGGAGGAAATGGGGAATCTTGTTTCTACTCCTAATAATATTCTCGGAATTGAATATATAAAGGCGATAAAAAAATACGGGTATCCCATTGAGCCGTATCCTTTGAAACGACAAGGGGCGGAGCACGATAGCCTTGAGGCAACGGGGAATATTTGCTCGGCAACCTATATCAGAGATATTCTGAATAAGGGCGAGGGCATAGAGGATATAGCATTGTATATGCCGGGAAGCTCAGCTCAGGTGCTTGCAGAAGCGACAGAGCAACACAGAGCACCCGTTGATTACAGGAAATTAGAGCTGCCGCTGCTATATAAGCTCAGGGGTATGAGTCCCGAGGATTTCACAAAGCTTCCCGATGTCAGCGAGGGACTTGAATACAGACTGTATGAGGCTGTGAGGAGCTCTTCCTCGGTGGAGGAGATTCTCACAAAGACAAAAACGAAAAGGTACACTCATTCCCGATTGCGGCGTATTCTTCTGTCGGCATTGTTGGAGATTACCACAGAGGATGTGAATGGTGATGTTCCCTATATACGCGTTCTCGGATTCAATTCTACAGGGGCAGGACTTCTCAGAGAAGCTAAAGAGAAAGCCTCGTTGCCCATTGTTTCGAGAGTGTCTCACATAAAGGAGCTTGATGAGTATGCCCGACATATTTTTGAGTTGGAGAGCAGAGCAGGTGATGTTTTTGCACTTGCTATGCCTGAAATAGGAATGTGCGGACTTACTCAGCAGAATAAATTGATAGTTTTATAAAACAGGTGAATATATGGATTTAATAGTTATTGGCGGAGGTGCCGCAGGACTTATGGCAGCGGGAACTGCTGCCGCAAGAGGTCTTAATGTAACCCTTATTGAGAGGAATGATAAGCTTGCCCGTAAGGTTGCTATTACGGGAAAGGGAAGGTGTAATGTTACAAATGCCTGCCCTATGCTCAACGAATTAATAGGAAATGTTCCCGTGAACGGCAGATTTCTTTTCGGAGCTTTTTCACGCTTCGGTACAGATGATACAATCGACTTTTTCGAGGAGCTGGGTGTGCCTCTGAAAATCGAGAGGGGAAACAGAGTTTTTCCTGCTTCCGACAGAGCCCTTGATGTAGTCGATGCACTTAACAGATATATTACTAAAAATGGTGTTAAACGCAAGCAGGGGCGCGTGACAGAGCTTATTCTCGAGGATGGTGCTGTTAAGGGCTGCAGAACGGAGGATGGCAAGGAGTATTTTGCCGATAATGTTCTTGTGGCAACCGGCGGACTTTCCTATCCCGGGACAGGCTCTACGGGTGATGGCTATAGCCTTGCAAAGCAGGCAGGTCACAAGATTACGGAGCTTAAGCCTTCTCTTGTTCCTCTGGAATGTCACGAGGGCTGGTGTACTGATGCCCAAGGACTTTCTCTTCGCAACGTTGAGGTTGTTGTAGAGGATACAAAGAAATACAGAGATGTGTACAAAGATTTCGGCGAAATGCTTTTTACCCATTACGGAGTGTCAGGTCCTATGATTCTGTCCGCTTCCTCTCATATGAGGGATATGGAAAGGGGCAGATATGTTCTGCACATTGATTTCAAGCCTGCGCTTACTCACGAGCAGCTTGATAAAAGATTGCAAAGGGATTTGCTTGAATGCTCAAACAAGAATCTTTACAATACACTTGCTCTTATGCTTCCCCGAAAAATGATACCTGTTATCGTTAAATTATCGGGACTTAACGGAAATATCAAATCCAATCAGGTTACAAAGGAGATGAGGGGCATCCTTGTTGATCTTCTTAAGGATATACGCCTGACCGTAACCGATTTCCGCCCCATTGATGAGGCTATAGTTACATCGGGCGGAGTTTGTGTTTCGGAAATAGATCCGAAAACAATGGAGAGTAAGCTTTGTAAAGGGCTTTATTTTGCAGGAGAGGTTATTGATGTGGATGCCTATACGGGCGGCTTCAACCTGCAGATTGCATTTTCAACAGGACACCTTGTAGGTGATTCGATATAAAGAAGGAGAGCTGATTATGATTAATATTGCTATTGATGGTCCTGCAGGAGCAGGTAAAAGCACTATTGCTAAAACTGTTTCCGGGGAACTTGATTTTATTTATGTAGACACAGGTGCTCTTTACCGCACAATCGGTCTTAATGCACTTCGTCAGGGAAAGGATACAAAGGCTGCTGAGCAGGTTGTATCCACACTTGAAGGGCTTGATATTTCTCTTCGCTTTGTAAACGGAGAACAGAGAGTGTTCCTCGGTGAAGAGGATGTTTCGGAAGCAATCAGACAGAATGAGGTTTCGATGGCGGCTTCAAATGTGTCTGCTGTTCCTGCAGTAAGAGAGTTTCTCTTTGAGCTTCAGAGAGATATTGCCCGGAAAAACAACTGTATTATGGATGGCAGGGATATCGGTACTGTTGTTCTTCCCGATGCAGATATTAAAATCTATCTTACTGCTTCTGCAGAAGCCCGTGCAGACAGACGCTACAAGGAGCTGTGTGAAAAGGGCCAGCAGGTTGAGTATGATAAGCTTCTTTCGGAAATTAAGGAAAGAGATTATCAGGATATGAACAGAGAGATTGCCCCTCTTAAGAAAGCTGAGGATGCTATTCTTGTTGATACAACAGAGCTTGATTTACAGGAATCCATAGAATATATGGTTCGTGTTATAAAGGAGCGACTTTAATGGCAACGGTTACACTTGCTGAAAAGGCAGGCTTCTGCTTCGGTGTTGACAGAGCTATAAAGCTTATTGAGGATTTACTCTCTGAAGGAAAAAGGGTTGCTACATTAGGGCCCATAATCCACAATTCTCAGGTTATTGAGGATCTTGAGAAAAGAGGCGTGAGTGTTGTAGAATCACCTTCTCAGGTGGAAGAGGGAGTCACCCTTGTGCTTCGCACACACGGAGTAACCAAAGAGGTAATGGATGAGGTAATTGCCTGTGGCTGCGACTACATAGATGCCGCTTGCCCCTTTGTGAAGAAAATACACAAGATAGTAAGAGAGAATTCCACCGAGGATACAGTCACCTTTATAGCCGGTGATGAGAATCATCCGGAGGTCAAGGGTATAAAAAGCTATGCTAAAGGTGAGGCTTTTGTGGTTGAAAGTGCCGAGGCTCTTGAAAATCTGGCGAAGAATCACCCCGAATTATGTGAAAAACCCGCGATTTTTCTTTCACAAACTACATTTAGTGTAAAAGAATGGGAAAAAAGCATAAAAAATTTTCAAATACTATATACAAATTCAAAATTATTTGCTACAATATGCTATGCGACTGAAGAAAGGCAGAATGAAGCGGCTCTGCTTTCGAAGAAGAGCGATGGAATGATAGTGGTAGGCGGGCGACATAGCTCCAATACCCGTAAGCTTCTCGCTGTTTGTCAGAAAAATTGCCCTTCGTTTCTTGTCGAAACACCACAGGAATTATACGGTATCAATCTTGCGGGTTTCAATTCTTTAGGCGTGACTGCGGGTGCATCTACTCCCGCCGGTATTATAAAGGAGGTCCTTAGAACCATGTCCGAAATTGTAAACGAAAACAAAATGATTGAGGAGGATGTAGTGCTTGACGCTGTAGCAGAGTCAGAAGATTTTGCTGCTATGATGGAAGAATCACTCAGCAATATGAGCAACGACCAGAAGGTTGTTGGTATTGTTATGGGTATTACTCCCACAGAGATTCAGGTTGATATCGGCAGGAAGCAGACCGGCTATATTCCGTATGACGAATACAGCCTTGACCCCAATGCAGATCCAAAAGCTGAACTTAAAATCGGCGATGCACTTAACCTTATCATCATGAAAACCAACGACCAGGAAGGCGTTACAATGCTTTCCAAGAAAAAGTACGATAGCCAGGCTGCTTGGGTTGAGCTTGCTGATAAAGCAGGTACCGATACCGTCTACACAGGCAAAGTGACTAAAGTAGTTAAGGGTGGCGTTACTGTTAATATTAACAACGTACCCGTATTTGTTCCCGCATCACTTGCTACAGCTCGTCGCGGTGACAGTCTTGAGGCTCTTGTTAATACTGAGGTTAGCCTTAAGATTATCGAAGTATCCGAATACAGAGGCAGAAGAAAAGCTGTCGGTTCAATCAGAGCTCTTCTTGAGGAAGAGAGAAAAGCAGCTGTTGCTAAGTTCTGGGAGTCTGCAGCTATAGGCGATGATCTTACAGGTAAGGTTGTAGCATTCGCTGAGTCCAAAAATGAGAAGAGAGTTAAGTACGGCGTAATCGTTGACCTTGGCGGCGTAACCGGTATGATTCACATTTCAGAGCTTTCCTGGAACAGAATCAGAACACCTGAAGAGGTTGTTAATATCGGTGACGAGGTAACAGTCAGAATTATAGGTCTTGATAAAGAGAGCGGAAAAATCTCTCTTGGCTACAGAAGAGCAGAGGACAATCCTTGGGAGATCTTCAAGGCTACCTATGAGGTTGGCTCCGTAGTTGAGGTTGAAATCGCATCTTGCACAGATTTCGGTGCATTTGCACATATCATTCCCGGTATTGATGGTCTCATTCATATTTCTCAGATTTCCAACAAGCGCATTGAAAAAGCAAGCAATGAGCTTACAGTTGGTGAGAAGGTACAGGCTAAGATTACCGCTGTTGATTATGACAGAAAGAGAGTAAGTCTTTCTATCCGCGCACTCCTTGAGCCCGTTGAAGAGGCTGCAGAGGAAGCTGTTGCTGAAGAGGCTGCATCTGAGGAATAATCCTTATACTTAAAATTGTGCTGCTCACCTGAAAGGGTGAGCAGTTTTTGTGAGGTGATATTATGTATTGCGGCAAATGTCATAAGCAAAGTCCCGAAAACTTTAAAAAATGTGTCTATTGCG
>JAZSCI010000110.1:0-2240 GCA_045602865.1 Acutalibacteraceae bacterium | reverse complement strand
TATATCAGAGCCCAAGGTTCTTCTGACTGTAACCGCAAGGCCCGATTTTTCAAGAATGTTTTTAAATTCATTTATGCTGTTGTCGTCACTTCTGCTATGTCCTTTTTCAGGAACCTCATTGGCAGGAATAAGATTCACGTGACACAATATACCTTTGAGTCGTTGACAAAGCTCTCTTGCACACTCAGGAGTGTCATTTACGCCCTTCATCATAGCATATTCAAAGGAAATCCGCCGTGATGTGGTATCCGCATACACCTTACAAGCCTTCAAAAGCTCGTCAACATCCCATTTATGATTAACCGGCATTATCCGTGAGCGAATCTCATTATTCGGAGCATGCAACGACACAGAAAGAGTAAGCTGAAGCTTTTTGTCAAGCAAATCATATATACGGGGCACAATTCCGCTTGTGGAAAGAGAGATATGTCTCATTCCGATGTTCAAGCCTTTTTCATCGCCCACAAGCTGAAGAAACTTCATAACATTATCAAAATTATCCAAGGGCTCCCCCATTCCCATAAGAACAATGCGGGAAATTCTTACACCGAGATCCTTCTGTGCGGTATAAATCTGACCGAGCATTTCCGATGGAGTAAGCTGTCTTCTGAATCCTCCGATACCCGAGGCGCAAAAGGCACAACCCATTTTACATCCCACCTGAGTAGAAATACAGATTGTGTGTCCGTATTTATAATCCATAACAACACACTCAAGATACTCACCATCGTAGAGCTTAAACAGATATTTAACGGTATTATCATAACAAGAAACAAGCTTTTTTTCAATAGAACAAGGAAATATTACAAAATTGTTATCTAACTGCTTAATCATATCCTTGGAGATATTTGTCATTTCTTCAAATGATGATACGCATTTTTTATGAAGCCAGTCATACACCTGATTTGCTCTGAATTTCTGTAGCCCAAGCTCACCAAAAGCCTGACTAAGCTCATTAAAATCCATTGAGCGTATATCTGTTTTAGTCATTTAACATCCTCCGTTTTTATAAAAGCGGCAATAAAAAAGCCATCACATTCATTTGTATGTGGAAATAAAGTAATATAGTCACCCTCATCAACTGTCCGCGGTAAATCCTCAAGAACACGTACGCTTTTGAACTCCTTATGCTCAGACAGAAAAGCATCACATACCTTCCTGTTTTCTCCGGGATTTACCGAGCAGGTGGAATAAACAAGTCTTCCGCCTTTTTTTACATATCGGGAAGAGGCTTCAAGAATCTGCTTCTGCAAAGGTATCAGACTCTTTGCTTCATCAAGCTTCTTGTATTTTATTTCCGGCTTTTTGCCGATGATTCCGAGCCCTGAGCAAGGAACATCACACAAAACTCTGTCTGCCAAAGGAAATTTCTCATTATATACAGAAGCATCATTCACAAACGGCTCTATACAATCAAGCCCCAATCTTTCTGCACCTTGTTCAATAAGTCCTGTTCTTGCAGAATAAATGTCACAGGAATAAACCTTGCCCTTATTGTTCATTTTCTCTGCAATGGCAAAGCTTTTTCCGCCCGGTGCGGCACATGTATCAATAACAACACAACCCTCATACACATCAAGGGCACTTGCACAGTACTGAGAAGCAAGGTCCTCAATATGAAAAAGACCTTTTTTAAAAGCTTCAAGATTATAAACCGCCGTATTTACATCAATCTCAAGAGAATCGGGAAGATGCGTTGTTTTGCAAGATACACCCTCGGCTTCAAGAGCTTCACACAATTCATTTGTAGTCGTTTTTACGGTATTGACCTTTATGTAAAGCTTTTTAGGTTCTAACGAAGCGCTCAGAAAGCTCTCTGCATTATCCCTGCCGTAATGATGAGTCAACAACGAAACAAGTTCAACAGGTGCAGAATACATTACAGACAATCTTTCCTTTTCATCCACGATTTCATCAAAATCCAATTCCTTTTGAGATATCTTACGCAAAACCGCATTTACAAGTCCGGATGCATAGGAGCATTTATTGTCCTTTGTAAGCTTTACACTTTCATTTACGGCAGCACTGTGAGGTATTTTATCAAGATATAAAATCTGATATGCACCCAACCTGAGAATTGTCAGTACATCCTTTTTCAGTTTGTTGAGCGGCTTATCAAGATTCTGAGACAAAGCATAATCAAGCGTTAATTTTCTCTCAATAACACCATATACAAGCCTTGAAATAAAAGCACAATCAGTGCTGTCAGGATTATACATCTTAACAGCACTGTCAATTGC
>JAZSCI010000109.1:0-3863 GCA_045602865.1 Acutalibacteraceae bacterium | reverse complement strand
TGTTGACATTGACTCCCTTCTTGTTTCTCAGCCCGATAATGGTGAGCAGGCTCTTGAAATCACAGAGTATCTTGCACGCTCAGGCGCCCTGGATGTTATCGTTGTTGACTCTGTTGCGGCACTTGTTCCAAAGGCAGAAATTGAGGGCGAAATGGGTGACTCCCACGTAGGTCTTCATGCACGACTTATGTCACAGGCATTGAGAAAGCTTACAGGTGCTATTTCAAGGTCAAATACAGTTGTTATTTTCATTAACCAGCTTCGTGAGAAGGTTGGTGTTATTTACGGCAACCCCGAGGTTACCACAGGTGGCCGTGCTCTTAAATTCTACTCAACAATCCGTATTGATGTGCGCAGGGTTGAACAGCTCAAGGGCCCCGGTAATGAGTTTATCGGCTCCCGTACAAGAGCAAAGATTGTGAAGAATAAGGTTTCTCCCCCCTTCAAGGAGGCGGAATTTGGTATTATGTTCGGTGAGGGTATTTCCAAATATGGCGAAATGCTTGACCTTGCCGTTAAGATGGAGATTATCAGAAAAAGCGGTGCCTGGTTCTACTATGGTGAGGAAAGACTGGGACAGGGCAGAGACAATGTTAAGGAATACATCCGTAACACTCCCGAATTCTGCGAGGAAATTGAAGGCAAGGTTCGTGAGGGTATTCAGAAGCTCATTTCTGCAAGAAATCCCATCAGCCGCCGTGAGGCTGCTCCCGCTCCTGCTGCCGAGCCTATTTCCCGTGAGAAGGCAAGAGCAAAAATTGACATAGCAGTTGATGATTAATCGCTTATGAGGATTTCATCAAAGCCCGGAAACGGTAACAAGGTGCATATTTACATTGATGATGAATATGTATTTACCCTATATGATGATTACTGGTACCTTTCGGGCATAAAAGAAAATCAGGAAATTACCGATGAAGAGCTTGCTTCCTTGAAAGAGGAGGCAGGCTTTAGGTCTTCTTATGAGAAGGGATTAAGCTATCTTTCTATGCGCTCCTACTCCCGAAAGGAGCTTTTTGACAAGCTTAAAATAAGGTATGGGGAGAGTGCGGCTGAAAGGGCAATAAATAAGCTTCTTGATTACGGCTATCTTAATGATGAAAGCTATTGCAGAGAGTATGTCAGATATCTGTATGAGGTCAAAAAGTTCGACACTCGCAGAATAAATCAGGAGCTCAGGCGTAAGGGTATTGACCGGGATTTGGCGGAGAATACATTGAAAACACTTGACAACGAGCCGATTTCGCGTATTATAGAAATGTTAAAGACAAAATACTGTAATAAGATGGGCACCGAAAAGGAAAGGCAAAGACTGGTGAACCGTTTTATACGAATGGGTTATTCGTATCACGATATCAGATGTGCTTTTGATGAGCTTGATATTGATATGGATATATCAGATTAAGAGGTGAAATTATGTCACGAAAAGTAGGTATGATAAGCTTAGGCTGTCCCAAAAATCAGGTTGATGCTGAAATTATGCTGAAAAAGCTTGTTGATGCAGATTATGTGCTTGTTCAGGAGGCTGACAAGGCAGATGTTGTTATTGTAAACACCTGTGGCTTCATTGAGGATGCAAAGAGAGAGTCCATTGATTCAATCCTTGAAATGGCAGACCTTAAGGAGGATAAGCTTGTAAAGAAAATTCTCGTTACAGGTTGCCTTGCACAACGGTATGCAGATGAAATTTTTGCTGAAATCCCCGAGGTTGACGGTGTAATCGGTATCGGTGCAAATGATGATATCGTTGAGGCTTGTAATGCTCTTTTTAAATCGGATGAGCCTTACAGCAGCTTCCCCGACAAGGAAAAGCTTCCCCTTGATGGCGGCAGAATACTTACTACTCCCGAATATACCGCATATCTTAAAATTGCAGATGGCTGCAGCAATTGTTGTACCTATTGTGCTATTCCGTCCATAAGAGGTGCTTTCAGAAGCAGAAAAATGGAGGATATTCTTGAAGAGGCAAATATGCTCTGCGAAAAGGGTGTTAAGGAAATTATAATCGTTGCTCAGGATACTACCCGCTACGGCGAGGATTTGTACGGAGAGCTTCGCCTTCCTCAGCTTCTTGATGAGCTTAATAAAATTGAAAAGCTTCAGTGGATAAGACTGCTTTATTGCTATCCCGACAGAATTACCGATGAGCTTATTGAGTCTGTTGCCCGAAATGAAAAGGTGTGTCATTATTTTGATATTCCTCTTCAGCACGCAGACGGAAAAATTCTCAAGGCTATGAACAGAAGCGGTGACAAGGAGCAGCTTCTTGCACTTGTTGAAAAAATAAGAGAGAAAATTCCGGATGTTATTATCCGTTCCACCTTCATTACAGGCTTCCCCGGAGTAACCGAGGGGGAATTTGAGGTGCTTTCTGAATTTGTGGACGAGGCAAGACTTGACAGAGTGGGTTGCTTTGCTTATTCAAGAGAGGAAGGAACACCTGCTTATGATTTTGATAATCAGGTGGATCCCGAGGTTGCCTCACAGCGCGCAGAAACCATAATGGATCAGCAGTACAGAATCGCTATGGAAAAGCTGGATGAGTGTATCGGAAAAACCTTCGATGTGCTTGTTGAGGCTTATGATCCCTACACAGACAGCTACTACGGAAGAAGCTATATGGATTCTCCCGATATTGATAACACTGTTATCTTTACCTCGGGCTACAGAATTGATGATGGTGATATTGTACCCGTTGAAATTTTTGATAAGGATGAGTTTGCTCTCATTGGTGAAGCAGTATGAAAAATATGAATTTACCCAATCAGCTTACAATAATCAGGATAATTCTCACTCCCATCTTTCTCGCCCTTTTCCTGAGTGATGTTGAGCATCACTATCTCTGGGGACTCATTGTTTTTGCCGTAGGCTCATTCACAGATTTCCTTGACGGCAAAATTGCGAGAAAAAAACAGATTGTCACTGTGTTCGGTCAGCTTGCCGATCCCGTTGCGGACAAAATTCTCACAACGGCGGCACTTCTTGCCTTTATGCAGTTCGGTCTTTGCAATATATGGATTATTATGATAGTTCTCCTGAGGGAATTTACCATAACCTCATTCCGACTTGTTGCTACCGCACAGGGCATAGTTATTCCCGCCAACATTTACGGAAAGCTGAAAACAATCTCACAGATGGTATTTTCTCTTGTGATTATGATACTTGCAGAGCTTAATGATATAGGCGTTTTAGGTGAGGGCTTCCCTCTTTCTGCAGTAGCAAACGGACTTTTATGGATAACCGCAGCCCTTTGCGTGATTTCAGGTGTCATTTATGTTAAGCAATCCGTAAAGCTTATTGATTTTTCAAAATAAAAATCGCGTTAAGAAATATAATACTACTAATAATAATTATTACTGAATCAGTACCCGTGCAGAGCTTTTGCACAAAATGAACGGAGGAAATATGAAGCTTTATAATTCCCTTTCCCGTACAAAGGAAGAATTCAAGGAAAATGTTGAGGGCAAGGTAAGTATGTACACCTGCGGTCCTACAGTGTACCACTTTGCTCATATAGGAAATCTGCGTAGCTACATTATGGAGGATGTGCTTGAAAAATACCTTCGCTACAGCGGATATGATGTTACAAGAGTTATGAATATTACCGATGTAGGACATCTTTCAAGCGATGCCGACACAGGTGAGGATAAAATGCTCAAGGGCGCAAAAAGAGAGAACAAATCCGTTATGGATATTGCGAAATTCTATACAGATGCCTTCTTTGCAGATTGTGAAAAGCTGAATATCAAGGTTCCCGATATTGTTGAGCCTGCTACCAATTGTATTGCAGAGTTTATCAGTATGATTGAGGGACTTCTTGAGAAGGGCTTTGCCTATATTGCAGGCGGCAACGTGTATTTCGA
>JAZSCI010000108.1:0-2858 GCA_045602865.1 Acutalibacteraceae bacterium | reverse complement strand
TGTAAGGCTTGTGCAATTGTAGAAAACTGAAGCACCCAGACTCGTTACACTTGATGGAAATGTAACCGATGTAAGATTCTCGCAGTAAATGAACGCACAATTACCTATATAGGTTATGCCACTGTTTACAACAATGGATTTCACCGATGACCTGACAGAATACCAGGGTGCAACAGAATCCCCGGTAATATCATAATCATACATAGCTCCATTTCCGCTGATTGTCAGCTTTCCATCATCGGAAAGAGTCCAGGCAACATTCTCTCCTGCCGTGCCTGAGGATGCGGCTTTTGCCTCAACGGCAAAAATCCCTGCCCAATCAAGCTCACCCAGTCCCACATAGACGGAGCTGAACATTATGGCAACAGCCAACAGAACAGATAAAAGCTTTTTCATAAAATTGCCTCCTTGAAAAATTGAATATCTGAATTTTCACAATAAATATTTAAAAATAGTTAAACACATACAATTATAACTCCCTGATTTTTCCATGTCAACGAAAAAACCGCTGTGTTTTCCGTATATATTGTAATATAATACATATATATCTAATTCTGTATGATAACTTTTGTCCATTTATTGTGCTTAAAAAATTCAAATCAAAAATGCTTCTTATTTCTCCCAAAGAATTTTGTGCTTTTCTGTGTTCTGATTGACAAAAATTCAAATAGGTGTTACTATTTACCCGGTGATGATTATGAAAAAATTTATTTTATTGACAATTTCCGCGGTAATGCTCCTTTGTCTTTGTGCGTGTACAGGCACCACAGAGCCCGAAACAACAGAGACTACTGCGCCCACAACCCATAAGGCTACGGAAAAATATGAGGACAGTAAGTTTGTAGGCAAATGGTACAACACCTTCTCCACAAGCAAAACTCCCGATTTCAAGCTTCTTGCAAACGGCAAAGCGGTTTACAAGGGCGAAACCGAGGGCAAGTGGAAGGAAGTAACCGAGGATGAGATAGAAATCACTTTAAAAATTGATGGTGAAGCCCGTAAAATGCAGGGTTATTTCATTATCGCAGGTGACGGCTTCTCTTGCAGAGCAACTCCCGAAAATCAGCATTATCTTGATGATGGTGAGGGTGAGCTTCAGCTTGAAATTATGCTCACTGAAAACACTTGCATTGACTGTGTGAAGAAATAAAGAAAATACAAACCTAAATACGAAAACCTAAAACAAACCTAAAACAACCCCCTGACTATTATCTTTCAATAATAGTCAGGGGCTATTTTCTTGCTAATCAGCAATAAAACAATTATTTAAACCAATCTAAATTTATATTATCCGCAACAAGCTTGCCGCCCTTTTTGTTGGGGTGGACATTGTCACCGCCTAAGTATTCCTTGCTTGAGCAGGTGGGCTTTTCAGGGTTTACACACAAAGAAGCCTGGTCATAAAAGCCGTGGAAATGCTCTCTGTTTTCGTAAAGAAGGCGGTTTGTCTCAGTTACAAGAGCCTCCTTCCAGGGGCGGGAATCTACACTTTCACCGAAATTGAGAATATTGAAAACAATGGGCTTTATGCCGTGCTTTTTAAGCTCTTCTGTCAGGGAAAGCATACCGCCGACAAAATCCTCTGCAGAGCATTTTTCCTCTTCGGGAGCCTGAAGAGTAGCAGGCTGTAAAAAGTCATTTGTACCAAGAGCAATAAGCACATATTCCACATCGGGATAGCTGAGAATATCCCTCTCCAGCCGATTAAGACCGCTTTTTCCGAAAAGTCCCTTGCAGAAAAATCTTGTACTGAAATCCCTGAGAAGCCGTGTACCCATAATGGATTTATTGATTACGGAATATTCACCGGGAAAGGCTTCATATATTCTCTCGGCAAAGGCATTTGTCCAGTAACCCTGCTGACTGATGGAGTCACCGTACACAACTATACTTTTAGCACCCGTGCCGTTAAGCACCTGCACAGACTGAAAAAGAGGAATGGGCTTGTGGAAATACATTTTAAGAAGTGTAGAAGCGACCTCTCTCACCTTGTCCCTCTTTCTCCTCTGATTCTCAATTTCAGAAACGTGAGAAACATCACCCTTAACGGTCAGAAGACTTGCATTATCCAGTAGATTACCGCTACGAAGAGCACCCTTTTCCACATATACACTTATACAGAAATACTCCCCTGCTTCAATATCCAGAGAAACCTCATCACTCGCAACAATCTGACCTTCCTTAAGGCAGAATGCCCTTCGGGAATTAACAGTTGCAGTTTTACACTCACCTGTAAATCTGCCCTTTTCATCGCATTTCGCAACAGACAATGCTCCTATGTACACATCATTTTTTGCACATTCGTTGGAAAGCTCGAAACGGACACCCTTGCCCGATATTGCAGATTTCATAACCAGTCTGTAGGTTTTGGCGCATGACGGATAATAGAAATACGAAAAAGCGGAATGTGCCTGTCCCCAGACCTGAACCCATTTATTTTCCATATAAAATACTCCTTTTTGCAGGTAAAAATCACGACAAAGCAGAAAGCACTGTCCTAAAATGCGTTATGCCTTGTTTTTCTTTTTCCTGATTACAACAAATCCAACTGCTCCACCCGCTGCTACTACTACCCCGGCTATTACGGGGATAATTATTTTCGCACTACTGTTATCCTCTGAAGAAGAGTCCTCTGTTGGTTTTTCCGCCTGAGCCTTTGTTTCTTTCTGAGTAGTTGTTTCAGTCAGCTCAGTGGATTCAGGCAAGGTTGTTGCCTCAGTTGTCGGAGCTTCGGTTGTGGCTTGAGTGGTTGCGGCAGTAGCCGCAACCTGAATTTCCTCTGCCGCTTTAGTTGTAGCGGCTTTAGTTGTGGTAACAGAGGCTTTTACTGTTGTAGCCTGTGTGGTTTTCTCTGCATC
>JAZSCI010000107.1:0-4232 GCA_045602865.1 Acutalibacteraceae bacterium | reverse complement strand
TTTGTCGGTGTGTTTCGGGGCCTCTTTCCATAAAGGGCGACCACAGTGATATTATGTACACCCTCAATAGCGGGTGGATTACACTTTTTGCCCGTTCACCTCAGGAGGTTTACGATTGCAACATCTGTGCAATTAAAATTGCCGAGGAGCTGAGATTGCCCGTAATTGTTGCCTTTGACGGCTTTTTTACAAGTCACCAGAAAAGGAATTGCTATGTATTTGAGGATGACAACACAGTCAGGGAATTTATAGGCGCCGTAAGGGAGAATTACTCTGCCCTGCATCCGGAAAAACCTATAACTATCGGCTCATATATGAATGAGCCCGACCTTATGAACAATAAATATCAGCTTCATTTTGCTATGGAAAGGGCAAAAGAGGTAATTCCCGTAATTTTCCGGGAATACGAAGCCTTGTCGGGGAGAAGGCTTAAGGCTCTGGATTCGTATAAAGCTGAGGATGCAGAAATCCTTCTTTTTATTTTAGGCTCTGCATATCTTACCGCCCAAGCCGCGGTGGATAAGCTTCGTAACCAGGGTAAAAAGGTAGGTATTTTCACTATCGGCACATTACGGCCGTTCCCCGCAGAGGCAATAGGTGAGCTTTGCAAAAATGCAAGGACAATTATTGTAGCTGACAGGCAGGACAGCTATGGCGCAGGGGGAGGAAATATGTCGCTTGAAATCCGTGCCGCTCTTCAGCAAAAGGGCATTACCACACCGGTAATCAGCCGTATTTACGGACTGGGTGGGAAGGATTTTTACGAAAAGGATGCAATTGAGCTTTTTTCCCACTGTCGGGAAAAGGATGTGAAGCCCTTTGATTATATCGGTGTTTATGAGGGCGATGAGAATTTTCAGCCTAAGCAGTATTTTGAGCCGATAACAGAGTCGGGGGAGAATACATCTATTATTTCCTGCACTGAGGAAAAGGGCAAATTGGAGGTAAAGGGAGCAACTGTCCGCGACACCATCAAAAGACCAAAGCGACTTGCCCCCGGACACGGAGCTTGTCCCGGATGCGGAATACCCGTAAATGTGAACTTATTGCTTCGTGGTATTGAGGGGAATGTTGTTCTGCTTTTCCAGACAGGCTGCGGAATGGTTGTTACCACCGGCTACCCGAAAACTGCATTTAAGGTGCCCTATGTTCACAATCTTTTCCAGAACGGTGCGGCAACCTTGTCGGGGCTTTCAAAAATGTACCACAAAATGCAGGAAAGGGGAGAGCTTCCCCAAGGTGACATTACCTTTATTATGGTAAGCGGTGACGGGGGAATGGACATCGGTATGGGCTCTGCAATCGGTACCGCTCTCAGGGGAGATCCGGTTATAATATTCGAGTATGACAACGGGGGCTATATGAACACAGGCTATCAGCTTTCCTATTCTACACCTATGGGCGCAAAAAGTGCCACATCCCATTTAGGTGAAAATCAGTGGGGAAAAGCCTTTTTACACAAGGATATGCCTCGGATTATGGCGGCAACGGGTATGCCCTATGTGGCAACTGCGGCAGAAAGTGAGCCCAACGATTTTATAAAAAAGGCGGCAAAGGCACAGTATTATGCCAAAAATTACGGAACTGCCTATATCAAATGCCTTTCTGCCTGTCCTCTCAACTGGGGTGACAAGCCCGAAACGGAAAGAGAGGTAATTTCTGCGGCGGTGAATAGCTGCTATTTCCCTCTTTATGAGGTGGAAAGGGGGATAACAACAATAAATTACAACCCCGAGGAGAAAAACAAAAAAATTCCCGTTTCCCATTGGCTTAAAATGATGGGAAGGACAAGGCATTTGTGTAATGAAAAATACTTTGAGGTAATGAACAATATTCAGAATGAGGTGGATAGCCGTTGGAATCGGTTGAAAATAATGTCAGAGCACCCAGAATTGTAATGAAAATATGAGAAAAAGGGAGAAATTCAAATGAGTAACCGTTTGCAGAATGAAACAAGCCCCTATCTTCTTCAGCACAAGGAAAATCCCGTTGACTGGTACCCCTGGTGTCAGGAAGCCTTTGACCGTGCCGCGGCAGAGGACAAGCCCGTATTTCTCAGTATCGGGTACAGCTCCTGCCATTGGTGTCACGTTTTAGCCCACGAAAGCTTTGAGGATGAGGAAATTGCGGATATTTTAAACCGATATTTTATTTCAATCAAGGTGGACAAGGAGGAGCGTCCCGATATTGAC
The DNA here is from genome assembly GCA_045602865.1 of Acutalibacteraceae bacterium. Classification (GTDB taxonomy): domain Bacteria; phylum Bacillota; class Clostridia; order Oscillospirales; family Acutalibacteraceae; genus DTU089. Next base: position 2,040 of record JAZSCI010000107.1, on the reverse strand, counting down.
AGTGTGTATATGTCCGTATGTCAGGCATTTACGGGTAGCGGCGGCTGGCCTACAAGTATTTTTATGACTGCTGAAAAAGAGCCGTTTTTTGCAGGAACTTATTTTCCTAAAACTTCGCGGGGCAGGATGATTGGCTTCAGGGAGCTGCTTCTTGCAGTTAATGAGGCATGGGAAAATGACAGAGAAGCCCTTATGAAGCAGGCACAGAAAATTATTTCGTATCTTAATGATGACAATGAGAAATTACACGAAGGCTCCGAAAAAGCGGATTTGCGCCTTGCCCGCTCCGCGGTGGCTGTTTTCAAGAGAATTTACGATGAAAAAAACGGGGGCTTCGGAAGAGCCCCCAAATTCCCCACACCACACAATATTCTGTTTTTACTGTCATTTTATGAGCGATTCGGGGATGCTAAATGCCTTGAAATGGCAGAAAACACCCTTTTGCAGATGTATCGGGGCGGCATTTTTGACCATATAGGCTTCGGCTTCTGCCGATATTCTACGGATGAGAAATATCTTGTTCCCCATTTCGAGAAAATGCTCTATGACAATGCACTTCTCATACTTGCCTTCTGCAGACTTTATAAGGTAACGGAAAATGAGCTTTATCTTGAAATTGCCCAAAAGACCGCTGCCTATATTCTTCGGGAAATGACATCTGAGGAAGGTGCATTTTTCAGCGCTCAGGATGCGGACAGCGAAGGCGAGGAAGGAAAATATTATCTTTTCAGCCCCGAGGAAACGGAGAAAATTCTGGGCAAAAGTCAGGCAAAAGCCTTTAATGAGCACTACGATATCAGTAAAAACGGAAATTTTGAGGGTAAGAGCATACCAAATCTGCTGAAAAGCGATATTTACAAAGGGCACCCTGAGGAAATTCTGCACAGATTACTGAATTACAGAAAGGAAAGGTATTCCCTGCACCTTGATGACAAAATTCTCACCGCCTGGAATTCCCTGATGATTGCTGCAATGTGTGAGCTTTTCCGTGTGAGCAAAAAGAGTATTTACCTTGATGCGGCAAAGAGAGCTGATGAATTTATAGAAAAGCATCTTTGCGAAAACGGAGAATTATATGTGAGCTTTCGTGAGGGAAGGCGAGGGGTAAAGGGCTTTCTTGATGACTATGCAGCATATATTTTTGCACACCTTTCCCTTTATTCTGCAACCCTGGATGAAAAATATCTCAGCTCCGCAAAGGCGCTGACACAAAAGGCTTTTGAAGCCTTTGGTGACAAAAAGGGCGGTTTTTTTCTGTACGGAAAGGATAGTGAGGAGCTGATTCTGCGCCCAAAGGACACTTATGACGGTGCAATTCCCAGCGGTAATTCCCTTATGGCTTATAATCTTGTAAGACTGTATCTTTCAGAGTCGGATGAGGGGTGCGCCGCCCGTGCAGAAAAGCAGCTGAATTTTATTTCGGGAGAGGCATCAGAAAGCCCTATAAGCTATTCTATGTTTCTTCTTGCCCTTATGGATTTTACGGAGCCACCCGAGAAAATAACAGTTGTTCCCCAAGAAAATACAGACATTTCCTCACTTGTGCAGACACTTCCCTACGGGGCAGTAGTGAGGCTTCTTAAGGAGCCCACAAAGGAATTTCCCCTGAAAAATAATCGCACCACCTACTATGTGTGCAAGGGCTATTCCTGTATGCCGCCTGTTAATGAGTTGGCGTAGCGGTCAAAATTTCCCCTTGAAAAACAACCATATTCCTCGCGAAGCTGTAGGGAACGGGCAGGGCGCCTTTGGCGAAGTAAGAGGGAAGAAGTAATAGTGAAGAAGTGAAATTCCTCAAAATTTTCCCTTGAAAAACAACCGTATTCCTCGCGAAGCCGTAGGGAACGGGCATTGTCCGTTCCGCAATATCGGTTTACGATTCACTTTGATAGAACAACCGTAGGGAACGGGCATTGTCCGTTCCGCAAGGTTTTACACAAAATATATTCAAAAAATAACCGCAGGACAGAATTAATTTTCCGTTCTGTGGCTTTTTAATTGATTCTGTTGCTTTTTAAGAATCCTCCACCATCGCAAGCG
>JAZSCI010000106.1:0-2155 GCA_045602865.1 Acutalibacteraceae bacterium | reverse complement strand
CATGAATTTTTCAAGTTTTTCTCTTTCAAGGTTGAGCTTGATAACTTCTTTCTTAGGAAGAAGTTCAAACGTACCGTCAGCTTCCATAGCGTTGAGCTGAGCAAGTCTCTTGATTCTTCTCTGGATTGTGTTGAAGTTTGTAAGCATACCGCCAAGCCAACGAGCATTAACGAATGACATACCGCAACGCTCTGCCTCTTCCTTGATGGAATCCTGAGCCTGCTTCTTTGTACCAACGAAAAGAACCTCGCCGCCCTCCTGAGCGATCTGATTGATGAAGCTGTATGCTTCCTCAAGCTTCTTTACGGTTTTCTGGAGATCGATGATATAGATACCATTTCTCTCTGTGAAGATGTACTGAGCCATTTTGGGGTTCCATCTTCTTGTTTGGTGTCCGAAGTGAACACCAGCTTCGAGTAATTGTTTCATTGAAACTACTGACATTTTTTTGTCCTCCTTTTGTTAAACCGCCGCACAATATCAACTAACATACACCACATCTTTGATGCACACGGCATATGAAATCAATCGCACGTGAGTTTTTTTGCCTTGAAAGTATATCATTAACTTACAAAAAAATCAAGTGTTTTTTGTAAATTATTACGATTTTTTTATGTACAAGTCTAAAAAGGTGTAAAACACTTACTTTTTGTACTTTTTATACCTCAAAAAATCCATAATCCTCATCATACGCTGTTCAATAGCGTAATCATTCAAAAAGAAACTGCCGTTATTCCGCATTGTAATAACCTTAAGCGGAGCTGTGCCATCCGGCAACTCCTTCAAAGGTAATCTGATGAGATTACCTGCCTTGTCGGGCAAACGACAAACGGCATATTCTCCATCTATATATTCAACGAAAATATCCATAAATTATTCCTCAACATTGTAGTCATCTGTATTTATTGCTCCGCCAAAGTAATTCCGATCCTTGTTCTGCTGAGGTGAATTACCGGCTATATCATCAACAGAAAGCTGCTTCGGAGCCGCATCACCCGAGGTTGCCAGCTTTTGGAACCACTCCTCTTTCGTAATAAGAATATTCCTTGGCTTCGATCCCTCGGAAGGTCCAACCACACCGAGATTCTCAATTTCATCCATAATGCGACCGGCTCTCGCAAAACCAACTCTGAATCTTCTTTGGATATTGGTTGTTGATGCTTGTTTGGTATCAAGAATCATTTCAACCACCTCAGGAACGAGCTCATCCTCAAAGCCGGAACCATTCAAGTCAGATTCAACATGAGAGCCATCTCCCTTTTTGTCCTGAGCCTTAAGTTCAATTTCATGAATAACGGAATCATCATATTCTGCTTTACCCTGAGATGTAACAAAGTCCACAACCTTGTCAATTTCTTCATCAGAAACAAATGCGCCCTGAACACGCACGGGCTTTGAAAGACCAACCGGACAGAAAAGCATATCACCATTTCCGAGAAGCTGTTCAGCACCCTGAATATCGATGATTGTACGGGAGTCAACAGATGATTTAACCGCAAAAGCAATTCGGCTGGGAATATTGGCCTTGATAAGACCGGTGATAACATCAACCGAAGGACGCTGTGTAGCAACAACAAGATGCATGCCTGCAGCACGGGCCTTCTGAGCAATACGGCATATTGAATCCTCAACCTCTTTTGATGCAGCCATCATCAGATCAGCAAGCTCATCGATGATAATAACAATCTGAGGCATTTTTTCCAAGCCCTGGCTTTCTGCGTATTTATTGTAGCTCTGCAGGTTTCTTACACCATTATCAGCAAAAAGAGCATATCTGCGTTCCATTTCGGTAACAGACCAGGCAAGAGCACCTGCCGCCTTGCGAGGCTCTGTAACAACAGGAACAAGAAGATGCGGAAGATTTCTGTACGCGGTAAACTCAACCTTCTTGGGATCAATCATTATAAGCTTGACCTCATCAGGAGTAGCATTATAAAGAAGGCTGATGATTATTGTGTTAAGACACACAGACTTACCAGAGCCCGTTGTACCTGCAACAAGCAAGTGAGGCATTTTCGCAAGATTTGCGCAGGTTACCATTCCCTGGATATCTCTTCCCAATGCAACATTAAGCTTTGATTTATCACCGGTGTAAATATCATTTTCAATAAGTTCACGAAGTGTAACCATCGCCTTAACAGAATTAGGAACCTCA
>JAZSCI010000105.1:0-5506 GCA_045602865.1 Acutalibacteraceae bacterium | reverse complement strand
GTACAAAGATGTTCAATTACACCCTCGCTTGCACATCCGGACGATGTAACTGTTCTGCCCTCATCCCATGCATGTCCTAATGCATCTACATAATCGGACACATACATAACATTACACATTTCACAGATATTGTTTGTATATCCTTCTTCATCGCAAGATGGCTTTCTTACAAGCTGTCTGTATCTGTGTTCTACCATAGGCTTGATGTTGTTAATGTAGTTATCACCGCAAAGTGTACATGTATATTCATCATAACCTACAGATTTACAAGTTGCATCGTGGGTGTGCTTATCATAGTCGTGTCCAGCAAGCGGAGTTGATTCTTCATAGAAGTCTCCACAGGATTTACACATATGAAGCTTTACACCATTCTGCTTACAGGTTGCTTCTCTGATTAAAACATCGCTATAGTTATGTCCGAGAGCCGGAACATAGTTCGTCTTAATGAGATCTCCGCATCCGTTACACTGGAATCTGTCATATCCTAATGTGTCGCAAGAAGGCGGTACATTTTCCAAGAAGTGATAGTCGTGTTCATGGCTCTGCGGAGGGATTACAACGATTGTTCCGTTGGAATCTTTACTCTCTTCTAAAAGCCATACATAACCTACACCATTCTCGGTCATTGTTTCTCCGCCGTAGATGTAGTCAATTTCATAATATACGGTGTGATAACCTGCCTGAGTGAAGTTAGGTGCAGATGTTCTGTTGCAGTTTCCTGCCTCAGTACCATATCTGATTGTTATTGTTACATTGCTTTCAGATAGGTCTGCTACTTCAACAGTATGTGCTTCACCGTCAACTTCACCGTAGTATGAAGTGATTACGGATTTTGCAACTACATATTCGCTTGTTTCAAATCCGCAGTCTGCACATGTCTCGGCAACAAGGAAGCGGTTGTTTGAAAGCTGTGCATCAACTGTCTGTGTGAAATCATGAGCTTCTCTTCCAAGCACCGCCTGTGCATATGTGCCTTTACAGAATGCACAATATTCACCTTCTTTTAGGTACACATAGTGCTGTGTGCTGTTGTATGGTGTGTATTCTGTGTTATCGAAATCCACAAAGAAGTTGTGATCACACGGATTCAATCCATACACATTTCTGTTGTAGCAATATGCATTCCAGTCTGATGGATTAAGTGTTCCACACGCATTGCAGACTGACTTTGTGTAGTGGTACCCGGTATAGTATGCATCTACTCCGGGAGTTCCATCGTCAAGGTTGTAGAACTCATCACCATCCATGTTTGCACCATCTGAGTATTTTACACCTCTGTTGGCCGCCGTTTCACCACTTCTGGTATATTCAGGAACACGGTATGTTAATACAGTTGTATCTTTTCCGCATTCGTAACAGCGCTGTGTTTCATAAGTTGTTGTTGCGTTCATATCAAGCTCGTTTGTTCTGCCGTTTGCAGTTACCCAGCTATCCGCAGGATCTACATATTCGTTATCCTGTGCAGCAAAGGTTGTCGGCACCATGCCGATAATCATCATACATACAATAAGCAAAGAAACTACGGATTTAATTCTTGAATTATGCTTTGTTTTCATTATATTTATACCTCCTAATAATTCATCCTAAATTAATATCGTTATCTTGAGATGTTTCTTGAGCTTGCATCTCTTCAAGCTTCTCTCTTGCCCAATCAGGCAAGTATTCATCTTTGATGACACCTAAAATCTGATGTCTGTCCCATCTTGCACTGTCATCGTCTGCAAGGCAGGTCGTATACACGGCTCTGCCAATCTTTGTGGGATCGCATCCGAATCCTCCGGTTGCCAACCACAACTGATTTTCAGGTGTCCAATACTCTTCTTTGAGGCTCTTGTGGCTTACAATGACCACTTTGTCCTCATAGTTAGTCTGCTCTTTATCGCAGTGCTCAATAGTAAAGAGATTGAGACTTTCAAACTCCTTTATCGCATGCTTTGCAAGCAGGTCGATAATGCCGGGATTGATTTGTGTTATGAGGCTTTCTCGCATATCCTCATTATGCCTTAATCCTGCATTAAAGTTATTAGCCCAATCTCTTACCTCATTGCTGATTCTTCCATCACCGCTATGGTTTCTAACGGTTACAGCATACATGTTCAGGACTCTTTCCATACCGAATTCTTTTATAAGGCTTTTCGTGTAACTGCCATCGCTGTCAACACAATTGTCCTTATATGCATTTGCATAAAATCCTGTCTTTGAGTCCTGAACAAACTCTTTGCATCTGCGATTTTCCTCAATACTCGCTCTGTAAAGTTCTGCATCATTTTCCGATGTTGCAGTTTCCAGAGAATACCTGTAAAAAGGTACCGCCATTATGCTTCACCTCACATTCCCATTGCAGGTCCTTCTTCTACCTGTTCGGGCTGCTCATTCTCGGAAAGTTCTTCCTTCTTGGAATCCTGTTTGGGATCTGCGGATTCTTTCTGAGATTTTGAGGAGGACTGTTTTTTGGAACCTTTGTTGTCATTCTCCTGTTTTTCTTCATTGGTCTGCTCCTCCTTCTGTGAGAGTTTCTGCTCGTAGGCTTTGAGAACTGCTTCATTAAGTTTCTCTCTGCACTCTTTGGTTACAGGGAAGCACATATCCTCATAGTTCTCACCTACTTTTCTTGAAGGCATCGAAAGGAATGGTCCATTCTCACCTTCTACAATTCTGATACCTTTTACGGCAAACTGCTCATCGATATTAACCGATGCGAAGCCCTTCAAGGTACCGGGTTTGTTTACAAGTGTTACACTCGCTCTGAATTCCATAAATTACTTCACTCCTTCATTAAGTTCTTCATGTATTTGTTTGATTCTCTCTCCAATCGCCTGAACTACTGTCACCGTTACTGCATTTCCTGCTTGCTTGTACAGTTGATTGTCGGAATTTATCGCAACCATCTTATCTATCTGGTCATCATTAAATCCCTGTAATCTCAAGCACTCTTTTGGCATCAGTTTTCGTATCCTGAAATTCTCCAAGATGCCGTGAATATCACAAGCGGTCAGAGTAAACATCGGACAGTTATCAGGTCTGAATCTTGGACCTTGCTGTCGTTTATACAGTCTATTTGGAGTTAAACATGGCATTAAGCACTCAATCACTCCTGAATTCTCACCTTTGCGGTTTGTAATTCCGCTATTGTATCTGCTCTTTATGCATCGAGCTAAACAGGTGATACAAGGATTTTCATTCATGTCTATATACATGCCTGTTTTTCCACCCTGACCGCCTGCATTTGATGCTAAAGTACAACTGAGACAATCTATGTCGTAGATTCTTTGTCCCTGACTTCCCCCAATGATTTGCCTAAGAGCTTTAGGGTTGCACTCTGTGAAAGGTAGTACTTGTCCGGCACATCGCTCATCACGATATCCGAAAGCATACATTCTCTTTCTGGTTTGGGGGACAAAGAAATCCGCGCTGTTAAGCACCTGCCATTCGAGACCATACCCCAATTCATCCAACGTGCAGAGGATGGTTTGGAAGGTCTTCCCTTTGTTATGATTAAGCAGTCCGGGAACATTCTCAAGCAGAAAATATGAAGGTTGCTTTGCTTTAAGCACTCTGGCAATCTCGAAGAAGAGAGTTCCTCTTGAATCCTCGAAACCACCTCGTTTTCCTGCGACTGAGAATGACTGACAGGGAAATCCCGCGCAAAGGAGATCAAATTCCGGAAGAAGCTCCGGATTGATTTGCGTTGCATCATTAAAAAACACCTCGCCTTTTGTATCAAATATGGCATTGTAGCTTTTGTTTGCGTATGGATCAATTTCACAATGACCTATGCACTCAAATCCGCCGGCTCTTTCAAGCCCTGCTCTAAAGCCACCGATACCTGAAAACATGTCAAAAAATCTAATCATTGTTTTCATCGCTCCTGTCCTTCGACCGAAGCACTATCGACACTCATTGAGGATATTTAATTTTAATGGTATGCTCAGCTAAGATTTCAGTTGTTGATCATGGCCGATTCGCTTCGGCATTAATTTAACTTGTTCTTGGCTGCTGAGAGCAAACACTTGATTGCTTCGGGTGTCAGGTTCGATACCAATTGATTGGCCTGTTCCTGAGTTAATCCCATCTTTGCTCTCTTCTCACTTATAAGGTTCCCTAAATCGACCATCGGTGTGATGATGACTCTGATACCATCACACTCCCATTTCAGTAGCGTATCATTTGTAATCCCTAATAGCATACGAAATAAAAGCGGTATGGTTGTTCGCCCTCTTTTGCCGATAATCTTGTAAAAAATCTTTTTCATATAAATCATCAACTCCAAATAAACTTAATTGTACTGGTTTGCTTTTCCTTCTCTCGTTTATATCGTAGTTTGCAATCAGCAGTTCTCTGAACTCGCTGCCCGGATTGTATCTGTGAGCTAAGGAATTTGCTCTTGAACGCTCCACGATTGTATAGTCCTTGTATAACTCTTTAATAAACTCACAATCGTTATAGGATAACAGGAAATAACCTTTGATTTCTTTTAAGCAGTTGTACAATCTGATGTGGTCTTCTTTCGGGAATTCAACCATATAGTGGCCTTCGGTTTCCACATACGGCGGATCGAGATAGAAGAATGTATCCGGTCGGTCATACTGCTTGATAAGACTCTCAAAGTCCTTGTTCTCAATAACAGTTTCCTGTAACCTGTTTGATGCAGCATACAAATTAAGTAATGTGTTTGCAAGATTGACAGGCTGTCCGCCGAAACTCTTTCCGCTGCTTCCGTAGCTGTATCTGATCAGCTTGTAGAAGGTTGCGGCTCTTTCAACATCGTACAGTTCCGCTTTTGTAGTTAAAATCTTAATTATTTGTTCCTTATCCTGTTCGTCAAAAAATTCCTCAACTACCTGAATCTCGCTTTCCATATACGGGAATTCAGGTTCCTTGTTATCTAAAAATTCCAGCAGCATATTAAATTCCTGCCTACTATGGATCGGGAAAGCATTCAAGGTTTTAAGAAGTGACAACGGTCTTTCCTTGATGCATCTGAACATGTTCACAAGGTCAGAGTTAAAATCGTTATATACCTCAAATTTGTCACGGTCTTTTGCAAAAAGAATTGTTCCTCCGCCGCCAAACACCTCGACATATCTCTTGTAGCCGAGAGGAAATGACGGAAGAATTATATCTCTTAAGGACCTCTTTCCACCTACCCACGGAATCGGACTGTTTAAATACTTATTGCCTATATTAAACACCTCCGATTTCTGGCAAACAAAAAAGGCGGTCACCCTTACCTCTCAATGAGGTTTAAGTGACCGCCTTCTACAATATATTTCGTTTACCTATCGGGGAGCATCTCGCACCCTGTTACCACCAATTTTCATCGCAGCAATTCTCCTTTCTGCTAAATTTGGGTACAAAAAAAGAGGCGGTCAATCTGTGCTTAAGTTACACAAACTGACCGCCTCATCTTATTATTTTACATTCCATCCATATTCATTCCTTGTGTCTGTTCTTCCGAACCGATTGCATAGTCAAGAAGTGCTTTTACTTCATCCGGTGCGTAATG
>JAZSCI010000104.1:0-2184 GCA_045602865.1 Acutalibacteraceae bacterium | reverse complement strand
CTGACAACATCGGATGCTATGTTCGTGCACAGTTCAAGGGCCAGGGCGGTATCTGCTGTACACAGGCATTCATCTGCAACGATGGTTCAATGGGACAGGTTGAGGAGAATCCCACATACAATCCTACTCCTGCAGTAGACGGTATGTTCTCTGACTTCCAGGAAATTTTTGATTTCCTTCTTTACATCCTCAAGAACAACAAGATTGCTGCTCTTATCGAGAAGCTTTCATAAGTTGAATTATTAAATCAACAATGGGGCTGTAAAAAACGAAAGTTTTTTACAGCCCCATTTATTATATTATTTAATTGTATAAGGTATATAAACTGTGATTATTATTCTATGATTCCTAAGAATCTTCCCAGCCAATAAATGAACAGATATGTTTTTCCGCTTTCGATACGGTCTTCTCTGCCGCCGTTCACATCAAAGGCACTGAGTCCCATTTTACTGAAAGGTCTTTCATCCCAGGCAAGGGGTTTTTTCACTCTGGGAGCTTCACCCCAATAAACGGGCTCATCATCATACTCAAGCCCCTTTCTGTTGGTGTTGTCCATAACACTGTAATAAAGCTCATAAGGGTGATCCTTAAGGGCTCTTACCATACTGTCAACATCACAGTCAGCGCCTGTAAATGCCTTATAAATAAAGCCGAAATAGGGATTTCTCTCCACACTTTCATAATCATAATGAGAAGCAAGTCCCATAAGAACATACTGTCGTATAGCCTCATCCTCCTCAAGTCGGAGATAGCTGAGGGTATTGAACATAGCCAGGTTATCATCAATATGGCAGGTGTGACCGTCTGCCCTCTTGTGATATGCGGCATTTATAAGGAAATGGTGGTCGGAAATAAGCTCCTTGTACTTTTTCTCGTATCTTTCATTTCCCGACATATGGTGGGAAATTTTCAGGAAGCTGAGCATTTCCAGAGAATTAACTCCCTTTTCCCACATCCACATACTGTCGTGGTTAAGGGCATTTTCATTCCAGCAAGCCCAGGTGGTAGGCTTATCATCATAGTCAAAAAGATAACCGTCATGGTCGAGAATATGGTCGGTAATTGCACAAACCGCCTCAGCAATTTCCTTTTTCTCCTCTTCATCGGCACAAAGGTCATAGTAAAGTGAGAAGCCTGCATAGTGACCTGTCATTTCATCGCTTGAGGTCTCGCCAAGCCATTCGTATGTGCCATCCGAGGAGCGGTGCCATTCCTTACCGATACCCATTGTTTCCAGTCCTACTCCCCAATTCTTTTCACCGGGATATCTGACCGCACGGGCAGTAAAGCCCTTGATTTCGGGTGCACGGGTAAGCACAAGCATAGCATCCTTATATTTTCTTGCCGCCTCAAGCACATACTCCTCGCCTGTTACGGCATACCACATACAAAGGGCTGCAAGGTATGTATGTGTCCACAAACCGTCATTGTCGGATATTGCAGATATATCCTTGCCCTTTTCACCGTTTATCCAGGTAACAAATCCATCCTTGCGGGGAAAATACTTTTCGGTTTCACGGAATATATGGTCCGCCTTTTCGCGGAGAGTCATTTCCTTTTCGCTTATTTTAACAATACCGCCCCTTGAAGCTGTGAAAAACTCCCCCTTATATGCGCAAACCTGTGTAACATTGGTATCGAAGGCATAATTTCTTGCGGGGAGATATTTTGAAAGTCCGTTTCTGATTATTACTCCGCCTGCCTCGGTGCCCAGAAGGAAAGAGGCATCTTCACACACGCATATTGAATACACCTTTTCCTGAGGAAGCACGGAAATCTGCCGGTTTGAATACCATCCGTCTTTATAATCATAAATAAACAAGCCCTCATCAGCACCTACAAGAAGGTGCCCTGTTTTGTCAAAGGCAATATCATTTATTTTTATTTTGGGCATAGTTGAATGGTCGGGGAAAATACATCTCCAGGTACGCCTTTTACCTTCCATTCGCTGAATACATTTATTGCCTGCAACGCATACCTTTTCACCGTAAACTGCAAGCGCTATACACTCCTGCTCGGGGCTGCCCAGATTGAAAAAGCCGTTATCCGTTTCCATATAAACAGTACGGCGGGTGAGAACATAAAGCTTGTCCTCATAAAGAATATCAACAATTTCATCATCAAACTCTGCAAAAGGGCTTGCTATATTGTTATTTAAGTCGGATCGTAGCCATGTCGTTCTGT
>JAZSCI010000103.1:0-4710 GCA_045602865.1 Acutalibacteraceae bacterium | reverse complement strand
ACAATTGTACCGCCTCTTACAGAATGTAAACCAATTTCCTTTTTGTTTCTTTTCTGTGTTTTTGAGTGTCTGTCGTACTCGAAGTAATGCTCAGGCAACTCCTCTTTTATAGCGTTTCCGAGCATTATAGCTGTACCGCTGGGCGCATCGAGCTTCTGGTTATGATGAGCTTCAACAATTTCAATATCAAAATCGTTACCAAGTATTCTTGCTGCAGTTTTTGAAAGCTCGCAAAGAAGACTTACACCAAGTGACATATTGTAGGAGAAGAAAACGGGAATTTCTTTTGAAGCTGACTCAACAGCTGCAATTTGCTCATCATTTAATCCCGTTGTTGCAAGAACAACTGCAACATTATTATTCTTCGCATATTCAAGCATAGAACCAAGAAGCGAAGGATTAGAGAAATCAATTATTACATCTGCCTTAACAGACAATTCGCTATAGCTTTGAAATACCGGAAAACCAATAGTCGCATCTTCAACAATATCAATTCCCGCTACAATTTCACAATCCTTTCTCTGATTCACAACAGAAACAACATTTCTGCCCATTTTTCCGCAACAACCACTCAGTATAATTCGTGTCATTTAACTTCCTCCGTGCTCCGAACAAATCTCGGGATAATCTTTACCACTGATAAAAATTTGATAAATCCAATCTATACGCTTAAAGCATATTATGTTTTAGTAAAACGTTTTTTAGTAAGGCTCTGTTCTTTTCGTTGAGAGGGGAGAGGGGCATTCTGCATCTTCCCACATCAACACCCATCATGCACATAGCTTCTTTAACCGGAATAGGATTAACATCACAGAACAATGCATTACACAAATCAAGATATTCTAATTGGAGCTTTACAGACTCTTTTATGTTGCCTTCAACTCCGAGCATTGCTATTTTGTGTGTAATTGCGGGTGCAATATTTGCTAAAACTGAAATAACACCCTTAGCACCTAAGGCAGTAAAAACTGCAATTTGGTCATCGTTACCTGAATAAAAATTAAGGTTATCGCCACAAAGTGCGAGTGTCTTCTCGAACTGTGAAATATCACCACTTGCTTCCTTCGCACCATTGACAAGAGGAAGCTTAGATAATTCCAGATATGTTTCGGGCAAAATGTTTACACCTGTACGACTGGGAACATTGTACAGTATAATAGGTGTAGAAACTCTCTTCTCAATGTAAGAATAGGACTCAATCAATCCATCCTGAGAAGCCTTGTTATAATAGGGGGTAACCATTAATAAACCATCAACACCGCAAGCCTCAGCATCGTTAGAGAGCATAACTGCGTGCTTTGTATCATTACTTCCTGTACCCGCAATAACCGGGATACGATGATTTGAAACTCTGACTGCAGTTTTTATTGCCTCAATATGCTCATCATAAACAAGGGTGGATTTTTCACCGGTAGTGCCGCAAACAACAAGCGCATCTGTTCCGTTATTTATCTGGTCCTCGATTATCTTCTCGAAAAGTTGAAAATCAATTTTAAGATCATCATCCTTAAAGGGTGTGACTATTGCAACACCCGAACCTGTAAATATAGGCTTTTTCATATACGATAACCCCCTGATAATATTTAATTATATATAAAAATGTTTGGCTTAGTCCATATATCCTTCTGCACAAAGAAGCTCTGCAAGAAGAACAGCGCCACCAGCAGCACCTCTGAGAGTGTTGTGAGCAAGACAAACAAATTTATAGTCGTACTGTGTATCCTCGCGAAGGCGACCGATAGATACAGCCATACCATTCTCGAGATTTCTGTGAAGCTTTGTCTGAGGACAATTATCTTCCTCGAAATAGTGAAGGAACTGCTTAGGTGCAGAAGGTAACTCAAGCTCCTGAGCTCTGCCCTTGAATTCTTTCCACATTTTAATCATATCATCCTTTTCGGGCTTTGTCTCAAAACGAACAAAAACAGCGCCCATATGACCATCTGATACGGGAACACGAATACACTGTGCGGTGAAGTGAGGCTCTGTAGCAGAAACAATTTCATCACCTGAGATTTTACCCCAGAGCTTAAGAGGCTCCTTCTCGCTTTTTTCTTCCTCACCACCAATGAAGGGGATAACGTTATCAACCATTTCAGGCCATCTGTCAAAAGTCTTGCCGGCACCTGAAATTGCCTGGTATGTACAAACAACAACATCTTTAACAGTGTATTTATCGTGAAGAGGGAAGAGTGCGGGAACATATGACTGAAGAGAACAGTTTGACTTAACTGCGATAAAGCCCTTCTTTGTTCCAAGACGCTTTCTCTGTGAATGAATAATTTCAATATGTTCAGGATTAAGCTCCGGAACAACCATAGGAACATCAGGTGTCATTCTGTGAGCACTGTTATTGGAAACAACGGGACACTCAGCCTTTGCATATTTCTCTTCAAGGAGTTTGGTTTCTTCCTTGCTGAGGTTAACAGCACAGAAAACGAAATCAACCTGTGAAGCGATTTCATCAATATCCTTTTCAGCATCAAGGATTTTCATATCAAGATATTTGGCAGGAGTAGGCTCCTCCATGCACCAACGATTGCCCAGTGCCTCCTTATATGTCTGACCTGCTGAGCGAGAGCTCGCAGCAAGAACTGTTACATCAAACCAAGGATGCTCGTTAAGTAAAAGAGCGAATCGCTGTCCAACCATACCGGTTGCTCCGATAATACCAACTTTGTATTTTTTGTCCATAATTTTACCTCCGTTCAGGCGACCTTAATATAAATAGTCCCTTTAATAAAAAAATACTTGTAAAAGCGCTTCAAATGCATTATAATAATACCGCTTTTTAACAATTATATATAATAACATTATTAAAAAGTTTAGTCAATCACTTTAAACATATAAATTATTGCAAATAAAGGAAATAATAATGAAAAAATCAGAGTTTTTTTACGATTTACCTGAAAGCTTGATTGCACAACACCCAATTGAGCCAAGAGACCATTCGCGACTTATGGTGCTTTCCAAAAAGGATGCTACTATTCAACACAAGCATTTTTACGATATTTGTGACTATTTTCAGAAAGGCGATTGCCTTATACTCAATGACACAAGTGTTTTACCTGCGAGAATTTACGGCACAAAAAAGGATACCGGAGCAAATGTTGAATTTCTTTTGCTGAACAGAATCGAAAATGATACCTGGGAATGCCTTGCAGGTCCCGGTAAAAGAGCAAAAAAAGACACCGAATTCACATTTGGGAATGGACAATTATCTGCAAAGGTAATTGATGTTCTTGATAATGGAAACCGCATTGTTGAGTTTTATTACGATAAGTCGGTAGGCTTCTATGCAATACTTGATGAAATCGGCGAAATGCCCTTACCGCACTATATCACAGCCGAGCTCGAAAACAAGGAACGCTATCAGACAGTTTACTCCAAGGAATTAGGCTCAGCCGCTGCTCCTACCGCAGGCTTGCATTTCACCGATGAAATATTACATAAGCTTCAGAAAAAAGGTGTTAATATCGGATATGTTACACTCCATGTTGGTCTTGGTACCTTCCGCCCTGTAAAAGCGGACAATATTGAGGACCACAATATGCATTCCGAACACTACAGTATTTCAAATGAAACTGCCGAGCTTATAAACGAAACAAAGAAAAACGGAGGCAGAGTTATCGCAGTAGGCACAACAAGCTGTCGCACGCTTGAATCAGTAGCGACATTTTGTGGTGAAATAAAAGAGGATGACAGATCTACGAATATATTTATTTACCCCGGATACTCCTTTAAGTGTATAGATGGGCTTCTCACCAATTTCCATTTACCCGAAAGCACATTGATTATGCTTGTAAGTGCTTTTTACGGCTATGAAAAGACAATGGATGCATATAAATGTGCGGTAGAAGATAAATACAGATTCTTCTCCTTTGGTGATGCGATGCTGATTTTATAATTTTTTGATTTTAATTCGTATTTGAAAGGGATAGAAATGTTTAAATTATTAAAAACAGAAGGAAATGCAAGACGAGGAGAATTTTCTACAGTTCACGGAACAGTACAGACTCCCGCATTTCAGAATGTTGCAACTTGTGCCGCTATAAAGGGTGGTTTATCCGCGTATGACCTTAAGGAGATTGACTGTCAGGTACAGCTTTGCAACACATACCATCTTCATGTAAGACCGGGCGACAAGCTCATAAAGGATTTGGGTGGACTTCATAAGTTTACAGGCTGGGAAGGACCTATTCTTACTGATAGCGGCGGCTTTCAGGTTTTTTCTCTTGCAGGACTCAGAAAGATAAAAGAAGAAGGGGTTACCTTTAACTCCCACATAGACGGCAAGAAAATATTTATGGGCCCCGAGGAAAGTATGCAGATTCAATCAAATCTCGGTTCGACTATTGCTATGGCATTCGATGAGTGTGTAAAAAATCCGGCAGAATATAATTATGCAAAAGAGTCAATTGATAGAACAACCCGTTGGCTTAAAAGATGCAAAGCCGAAATGACACGATTGAATAGCTTATCGGATACACTTAACCCGAATCAGCTTCTTTTTGGTATTAATCAGGGCGCAACATTTGATGACTTGCGTGTAGAGCATATGAAGACTATTGCAGAGCTTGATCTTGATGGATATGCTATCGGCGGTCTCGCCGTAGGTGAGCCTAAAGAGGATATGTATCGCATTATATCTGCCGTTGAGCCTTTTGCTCCGAAGGATAAAATCCGTTATCTTATGGGTGTTGGTACACC
>JAZSCI010000102.1:0-8117 GCA_045602865.1 Acutalibacteraceae bacterium | reverse complement strand
CATCCTCACCTCTTTTTTCGATTATATTATATTTCGTTCTAAAAGTAAATATCGACAGTATAAATCCCCTCTTCTTACAAATACTAACAACAGAATTTGAGTTTAAGGAGAATGATATATATGAAAGCAACTGGGATTGTGAGAAGAATTGACGATTTGGGCAGGGTTGTTATTCCGAAAGAGATTCGTAGAACCTTGAGGATTCGTGAAGGAGATCCTTTGGAAATTTTTACTGCAAGTGACGGAGAGGTTATATTCAAAAAGTACTCTCCTATGGGTGAGATTTCCCACTTTTCGGGACAGTATTCCGATGTGCTCAGCAGGACCTCGGAGCTTCCCGTTATTATTACCGACAGAGACCACGTTATTTCTGTTTCGGGTATGCCTAAAAGAGACATTCTTGAAAGGCGTCTTTCTACAGATATGGAAAAGCTTATGGAAAAACGCGAGTCCTATATAAAAGAAAAGGGAAGCCACAAGGTACTGTTCCCCTTAGAGGATTGCGAGGTAGAGGCAGGTATTGCAATACCTGTAATTTCTTCCGGTGACATTACCGGTTCTGTTATTTTCCTTATTCCTGAATCGGGCGGTAATTTTTCCGATACCGATATAAAGCTTGCACAGGTAGCTGCTGCCTTTTTAGGAAAGCAAATGGAGGAATAACTGAACAAAGTATTTACCTTTATTCTGTGCATTTTACTGAATTATTTGTTGTGCACTAACAAAGCATTGATAAAAGCCGCTTCTTATGTTAAAATGATAATGTTTGGGACAGGCTCTTCACGGCCTGATTCCGGACAAAATTTCCTTTATTTAACATAAGGAGCTTCTTTTTTATGATTTCACGAAAAGAACGCACCGAGGCACTGGGCAAGGAGCTGAAAATCTATGTAAGCGAAGCTCATATTTTTACCTCGGATGCTATTATTCTTGCGGATTTCTGTGCTCCCCGGCACAAGGACAGGTGTTGTGATTTAGGCACGGGAAATGGCATAATTCCCCTGCTCTGGCTCCGTGATTTTCAACCGGCTGAAATAACGGGAGTTGAATTAGCTGACAGTGCAGTGGAGCTTTTAAACAAAACCTTAACGGAGAATAACATCACGGACAAAATCAACTGTATACACAGTGATCTCCGATTGCTGAAGGGTGTGCTTCCCTTTGAGCACTACGATATAGTTTCAATCAATCCGCCGTACAAAAAGCTGGGCACAGGCATTGTTAATGAGGGCGAGGATTACAAAAACGCCCGACACGAATTCACCTGCACTCTTGATGATGCGGCAAAAGCCGCCTCTCAGCTACTGAAATTCGGTGGCAGATTCTGTATATGTCAACGACCGGAAAGATTGCCTGACATATTTGAATCAATGAGAAAATTCAAAATAGAACCTAAATCCATGCGAGAGGTTATACAAAGAGAAGGCAAAGAACCAAGTCTTGTATTGGTAGAGGGTAAAAAGGGCTCTGCACCCGGTTTCCGTATTCATTCTCCCCTATTCATCGAAAACGGAAACGGTGAATATTCTGCAGAAGCCGAAAAGCTTTTCTATGCTTATAAATACAAATAATTTATTTGGAGGAAACAAAAATGGCAAAACAAAAAACAAAAGAAAAAGCACCAAATACCTTTCTAAGCAAAAAGGAGTTGTGGGCATTTGCAATCGGCGGAGCCGGTCAGGGTATGATTTACGCTATGATGTCAAGCTACATAAGCGACTATTACGTAAATATTCTCCAGCTTCCCCTTGTATTTGTATTACTTCTTATGCTTCTTGCACGTGTGTGGGACGCTATCAACGATCCCCTTATGGGCATAATCGCTGACAGAAGAACCACCAAAAGAGGCAAGCTCAAGCCATACATACTCTATGGCACAATGCCTATCGCTATATTTACAATACTTATGTATCTCAGTCCTGATCTTGATAAGACTGCGCTTATGATATATTCCGCTATTGTTTATATTGGTTGGGGAATGCTTTACACAATGGCTGATGTTCCCTTCTGGGGCTTACCTAATATTCTTACTCCCAACAGTGAGGAAAGAAGCCAGGTTCTTTCAATCGGCAAAACGGTAAACGGTGTCGGCTCTGCTATTCCCGAGGTTCTTTTCCTCGTTTGCGGTCTTACACTTCCGAAAATACTTGATACCTCCGATCCCCTCGCCTTTAACAAGCAGAAATACCTCATTATTACCATTATAACCGTTGTTATAGGCTCTGTTCTCTACGCAAGGACATATTTCAAGGTTAAAGAAAGAGTTGTTATTCCGCCCAAAAAACGCGCTCCCGGAGAGCCTATGACTCTCAAGAGAATTTTCACCTGCAAGCCTCTTATGCTGGTTATTGCTATGGGTGTGCTTTCATCAGGAAGATATATGGTACAGGCTGCTGCCCTTCACGTTGCAAGATACGCCTTCTACATCGGACCTGAGCTTACTCCCGATATGACACTTGCAGAAAGAACCGCTCTTATTGATGCCAGCGTTTCATCCATCAAAACTATTTTCCAGGTTTGCGCTATTGTGGGTATGTTCGGCGCTATGCTCTTCATGCCTGCACTTATGAAAAAATTCAAATATAGCAAAATCGTTATCACAACCTGCCTTCTCGGCTTTGCGGCAAGCATTTTCACCACACTTATCGGATGGTTCACCAATAACCTTTATGCTTGTATTCCCTTTATTATCATTTCCTGCATCCCCTTGGGTGTAATTAATGTAATTTCTATTGCGATGATTTGTGACTGTCTTGACTTTATGGAGCTTAAAACAGGCTTCCGCGACAATGCTCTCGGTGCTGCTTGTCAGGGCTTCGTAAACAAGCTTGGTAACGCTTTTGCAACCTGCGGAATCGTTGTAATGTATATGTTTATCAACATTGATCCTGCACAGATGCTTTCATCCACCGCAGTTATGGCAGCTACTGACCTTACCAGAACACAGAATTTTGCTATGTTCTCTCTTGTTTCCATTGTTCCCGGTGTAAGTATGCTTCTTTGTGCAATTCCTATGTTCTTCTACAAAATCGATGATATCAAGCCGCAGATTCAGGCAGAGCTTGCGGAAAAGAGATTAACCTCAGGTGTAAAAATTGAGGAATAATTGAGGCGATAAAATGAAATATGATGTTGTAATTGTGGGTGCCGGACCTGCCGGCATCTTTACGGCTCTCGAAATGAGAAGACGGCACTCTGAAAAAACTGTTCTTATTGTTGAAAAAGGTCAGCCGGTCGAAAAAAGAAGCTGTCCGAAATCGGTCACAAAACAGTGTGTAAACTGCAAGCCATATTGCCATATCACAACCGGCTTTTCCGGTGCAGGTGCATTCTCTGATGGTAAGCTCTCCCTGAGCTATGAGGTCGGCGGAGATTTACCCACGCTTATCGGTGAGGATTTTGCACAGGAGCTTATAGATTACACAGACAAAATCTATCTTGAATTCGGTGCTGATGAGCACATCGAGGGTATCAGTAACGATGATGAGGTTAAGGAAATCAGAAAAAATGCCATTCAGGCAGGTCTTAAGCTTGTTGACTGCCCTATCCGCCATCTGGGAACCGAAAAGGCTCAAAGCCTTTATCTTGAGATAGAAAACCACCTCCGCAACAACAATGTTGATATGATGTTCGGCTACGAATGTAGTGACATTATTATAGAGAACGGCATCTGTAAAGGAATCTATATCAACAAAGGCAAGGAAACAGAAAGAATTGATGCTGACAAAATCGTAGTTGCAACAGGTCGCCGCGGTGCTGACTGGTTAGAAAAGCTTTGTAACGAGCACGGCATCGAACACAAGGCAGGTACTGTAGATATCGGTGTTCGCGTTGAGGTGCGCAACGAGGTTATGGAAAAGGTAAACCGCGTTCTTTACGAATCAAAGCTCATCGGATATCCTAAGCCCTTTAAAAACAAGGTAAGAACCTTCTGCCAGAATCCCGGTGGATTTGTGAGCCAGGAAAATTACGACAACGATCTGGCTGTTGTAAACGGACACTCCTATAAGGAGAAGAAATCAAACAACACCAACGTTGCAATTCTCTGCTCACACAATTTCAACTACCCCTTCAATCAGCCTATTGAATATGCTCAAAAGGTTGGCGAGCTTACCAATATGCTTGGTGCAGGACACATTCTTGTTCAAAGATATGGTGACATTCTGGACGGAAAGAGAACCTGGCCCAAGGAGCTTGCACAGTCAAATCTTCGCCCATCTCTTCCCGATGCGGTTGCGGGTGACATTACGGCGGCTATGCCCTACAGAGCTATGACTAATATCATCAACTTTATTCAGGCAGTTGATCACGTTGTACCCGGCTTTGCTTCCACAGAAACACTCCTCTACTCTCCTGAGCTTAAGTTCTATAGCAACAAAATTGACATGGATACTGAGCTTAATACAAGTGTTAAGGGACTTCATTGTCTCGGAGATTCCTCAGGTTGGACACGAGGACTGATGATGGCTTCCGTTATGGGCGTTCTTATGGGAAGACAAATAGCAGAAGAAAAATAAAAAAACAATAATTTTAAAACGGATGAAAAGATTTACATTTTCATCCGTTTTTGCATATAAAAATATCCCCTGCATAAAATATAGCAGGAGTGATATAATGGTCATTGATTTTAAAAAGCTTACAAAAAATATAGCCATACCTCTTATTGTGGGTATTGTAGCAGGTATACTGACAAGGGATGATGTTAAAGCATTTACACAGACTGCCGTTCAACCCTCCTTTCAACCGCCACCCGTACTTTTTCCAATTGTGTGGACAATATTATATATAATGATGGGTATTTCGGCATATATTGCCGAAACCAATCAAAAAAATGGCGCTAAAAGTCCTTTTGTATTTTACTACGCACAGTTATTTTTCAATTTTGTATGGAGCTTTATCTTCTTTAGCGCCGGAAACTATCTTCTCGCCCTTGTGTGGATTGTAATTCTTCTTATACTCATTATCATAACCACAATTAAATTCGGACAAATAAAGCCTGCCGCAGCCTACCTGATGATCCCATATATTATCTGGGTAAGCTTTGCCACAATTCTTAATTATTCCATATACATCTTAAACAGATAACAACTTGTTTATACAAGCTGAAACAGGTGACGGAAATAAACCGTCACCTGTTTTGTTTTGCCGAAAAAACGATTAGCCGATAGCTCTTACACGGACAACTCCGTCAACAGACTCAACCTGCTGCGCAATATTTTCGGGAATATTCTCTGCAGCAACCAGTGTGTATGCATAATCGCCCTTTGCCTTTGATGCAAATCCCTTTGTCTCAACGCCGTTTTTCATAAACACACCAAGAATATCATTAAGGGCATTCAATGTATTAGCGTGAATAACAGAAAGCCTTGCGCCATCCTCATTAAGCTCCACATTGGGGAAGTTTACAGAGTTTTTGATATTACCCTTTTCAAGGTATTCTCTGATTTCAACTGCTGCCATATATGCACAATTCTCCTCAGATTCGGGAGTTGAAGCACCGAGATGAGGAAGTGCAGTGATATTCTCAACACCGATAACAGAATCATCGGGGAAATCGGTAATATAAGAGGAAACCTTACCGCTCTTTACAGCCTCGACAATATCAGCACCTACAACAAGCTCGCCACGGGCAAAGTTAAGAATTCTGATACCGTCCTTCATCTTTGCAATACTATCCCCGTTAATCATACCCTTTGTTGCGGGTACGCAGGGAAGGTGGAGTGATATGTAATCACAAGCACCATAAAGCTCATCAAGATTATCAACATAAGCTGTATCAGCAGGAAGCTCACTTTTAAGCTCTTCGTTGAAATAGGGATCATAACCAACAATCTTCATTCCAAGATTTGAAGCAGCAACGGCAACAAGTCTGCCGATTGCGCCTAAGCCGATAACACCAAGTGTTTTGCCGAGAACCTCGGGACCGGCAAATTGTGACTTTCCTTTTTCCACAAGCTTACCTACATTCTCGCCCTCACCCTTGAGAGTCTTGCACCAATCATAAGCGGCAGAAACTCTACGTGAAGAAAGCATAAGACCTGCAACAACAAGCTCCTTAACTGCATTTGCATTTGCACCCGGAGTGTTAAAAACAACAATCCCCTTCTCTGTACACTTATCAACAGGAATATTGTTTACACCGGCACCTGCTCTTGCAACCGCAAGTGTCTTTGGCGAAAAATCAAATTCATGCATAGAAGCTGAACGGACAATTATACCATCGGGAGCCTCAGTAGAATCAGAAACAGAATATTTCTCATCAAGCTCCTTGAGTCCGATCTGAGAAATTTTATTTAATGTAAGAATATCGTACATAGTTTCACCCACTCTATTAATTATTCTTTTCGAAATCAGCCATAAACTCGACAAGCTTCTCTACACCCTCAAGAGGCATAGCATTGTATATAGAAGCCCTCATACCGCCAACAGTTCTGTGTCCCTTGATGTTAACAAAACCTGCTTCGGTGGCTGCCTTAACAAACTTTGCATCAAGCTCCTCATCGCCTGTTACAAAGGGAACGTTCATAAGTGAACGGTCCTCCTTCACAACAGTACCCTTGAACATTTTGCTGTTATCAAGGAAGTTGTAAAGAATTTCAGCCTTTTTGATATTTCTCTCTCTTACGCTATCAAGTCCACCGAGAGATTTAAGCCAATCAAGAACAAGCTTGCAGATATAGATTGTGTAGCAAGGTGGTGTATTATAGAGAGAATTATTATCAGCGTGAATCTGATAGTTGAGCATTGAGGGACAGATGTCTCTTGCCTTGCCAAGCATATCCTCCCTGATGATTGCGATAGTAAGACCTGCAGGTGCAACATTCTTCTGTGCGCCGCCGTAAACCATAGCAAACTTTGATATATCAAGAGGCTCTGAAAGGAAGCAGCTTGAAATATCGGCAATAAGAGGAATATCCCCTGTATCGGGAAGCTCGTGATATATAGTTCCGTAAATTGTGTTGTTCAGGCAGATGTATACATAATCTGCATCCTCACGGAAGTCTCCTTTTGTTGTTTTGGGAATATATGTGAATGTCTTGTCAGCAGATGATGCAACCGCCTTACAATCACCATACTTCTGTGCCTCTGCAAAAGCCTTCTTTGCCCACTGACCTGTGATAATGAAATCAGCCTTTCCAGAGCCATTCATAAAGTTAAGAGGGATAGCCGCAAACTGTGTAGAGGCACCACCCTGAAGGAAAAGCACTTTGTAATTATCCGGAATATTCATAAGCTCACGAAGAAGGCTTTCTGCCTCCTTGATAATGCTCTCAAAAACCTTGGAGCGATGTGACATTTCCATAACGGACTGACCACTGCCCTGATAATCAAGCATTTCAGCTGCCGCTTTTTTCAGCACCTCCTCCGGAAGCATTGAGGGACCCGCAGAAAAATTATAAACTCTGCCCATAACTAAAACTCCTTTATATATATAAATATTAAACTGAAATAAAAAAACTGAAAACAGACAAAAGCATATTAATAATATATACTACAATAATATATATTATTGTTAAATTTTTTACAATACTTTATATTAAATTTCTATATTTTTTTTAATTTTTTAAAACAGAAGGGAAATTTTTTATTAAAATATACCGAGGCTTCATCCATTTATGCTTTACTCTGTCACACAACTTAAAAACAAAGCAAAAAGTCCGTAGTCTTCATAAAATGAAGTTTACGGACTCTGTTAATATTATTTTATTCAAGGAAATCCTTAAGCTTCTTGGAGCGGCTGGGATGACGAAGCTTACGAAGAGCCTTCGCCTCAATCTGACGGATACGCTCTCTTGTAACATTGAATTCCTTACCAACCTCTTCGAGTGTCTTGGAGTTGCCGTCCTCAAGACCGTAACGAAGAGTGAGCACTCTTGCCTCTCTTGGAGTAAGTGTTTTAAGCACTGCTGTAAGCTGCTCGTGCATTTCATGCTGTGAAGCAACATCAATAGGAGCACTGGCATCTTCATCAGGGATAAAGTCGCCAAGATGACTGTCCTCCTCCTCACCAATAGGTGTTTCAAGAGAAACAGGATCCTGACCGATCTTCTGTATTTCGCGAACCTTATCAACCGGTATATCAACATCCTCGGCAATCTCTTCCGCAGTAGGCACTC
>JAZSCI010000101.1:0-2394 GCA_045602865.1 Acutalibacteraceae bacterium | reverse complement strand
TTACCTTCAGAGGAAATTACATCAACAATTTTTGTGGCGGCGCCGAAGAATACAGGACCTGTAATTTCAAATACACCAACCGACTCGGGAACAACCTTGAGTCCGATGCTTTCTGCATCCTCCGTATCATCAAAATCCTTCCAGCCGTACGCCTTGGTTTCATCACTCATTCGCTTCATAAACAGAACTGTAGCAAGAACTATTCCTACCGCAATAGCAACAACAAGGTCAAACACTATGGTAAGCACAAAGGTGAGAACGAGAACAACAACATCACTTTTCGGAGAATGCTTTACTATAGCTACAAACTCTCTCCATTCACTCATATTGTATGCCACCATAAACAGAATTGCGGCAATAGTGGGCATAGGTATGTATGAGGCAAGAGGCATAAGAACAAGCAGAACTGCAAGAAGAACTACTGCGTGAACCATACCTGCAACCGGTGTTCTTCCTCCGTTTTTAATGTTTGCCGCAGTACGGGCAATAGCTCCCGTAGCAGGGATACCACCGAAAAGGGCAGAGCAGATATTACCCGCACCCTGAGCCACAAGCTCCATATTGGAATTGTGTCTGCTTCCTATCATACCATCTGCAACAACGCAGGACAGCAAGGATTCAACTGCCGCAAGTATGGCTATGGTAAAGGCATCAGGAATAACAGCCTTTACAGTTTCAAGTGAAAAATCAGGCAACGAGGGCTTAGGAAGCCTTGAGGAGATTTCATACAAATCACCGATTGTGAGAACATCCATATCCAAGACCTTCACCAACACCGCCGTAACAAGCACAACCACAAGAGAAGCGGGAATTTTCTTCATAAACCGAGGCAAAACAATAAGCATAGCAAGAGAAACACCGCCAACTACAAGCGCCCAAGGGTTAAATGTACCTATACATGAAACAATTTCCTTTATTTTGTCAATTGTCTCAATGGGCGATTCATTAAATGTAAGTCCGCAAAAATCCTTTATCTGTCCTATTACAATTGTAAGCGCTATACCCGAGGTAAAGCCCGTAGTAATAGTGTACGGAATGAATTTAATAAGACTGCCAAGCTTGAGCACACCCATCAGTATAAGGATAATACCTGCAAGAATGGTAGCAATTACAAGACCTGAAAAGCCATTTGCGGCTATTATTCCTGCCACAATGGAAGCAAACGCTGCAGTAGGTCCTGCAATCTGTACACGACTTCCGCCCAGAAATGAAATCACAAAGCCTGCGGTAATTGCGGTATACAAGCCCTGCTCAGGAGTAGCGCCCGAAGCCAGAGCCAGAGCAATTGAAAGAGGCAAGGCTATTACGGCAACAATAAAGCCGGCTGTAACATCCTTTACAAGCTGTTGTTTAGAATATTTTTTCATAGTAGAAAATAATTTCGGTTTTAATTTATCCATTTCGCTACCCCACCATTTTAATTAATTTTATTCAAAAATCCACGCATATTATAGTCCCCTTCGACACACATTTCAACAAAAAAATCATTCAACAAAAAAATCCTACGAATTGCCCTAAATTTACAATTACGCAGGATATTTTTTATTATATTTTACAATATGTATTAACCTTTTATGTTTCTGTTGCGCACACGAAGCATTGCAAGCATTCGTTGAAGCTCAATTTCGTTTCTTCTGTGCTCGGACAAGCTTTCGGCATTACGGAGCTGCTCTTTTTCCTTTTCAATTTCTCTGCGGGTTTTCGCCTCATCAATGTCCTCAGGCCACTCACATATATGTGAAAACACCATTACGTGGTCAGGTCTTACTTCCATAAACCCATCAGAAACATAGGCTTTTTTAACCTCTCCGTTTACTTTAAGCCTTACCTCTCCGGGGGTAAGTGCCGCAAGTAAAGGTCGGTGCCCCGCAAGAATACAAAGCTCACCATCATCAAGAGTGCACACAAAAGATTCTGCTCTGCCCAAAAAGAACTGCTTTTCGGGAGTGAACATCTCTAAAATAAAATCTGCCATTTATTATTCCTCCGAAAAGTGAACGTTTAAAGTGTTTCGGCTTTCTTTCGTGCCTCATCAATGCCGCCCACCATAAAGAAAGCAGCTTCGGGAATATCATCTGCCTCACCGTCAACAATCTGTCGGAAGCTTTCGACAGTTTTGCTGACAGGAACAAAGCAACCCTCTATTCCGGTAAAGCTTTTTGCTACGTTCATAGGCTGGGAGAAGAATTTCTGGATTTTTCTTGCTCTGTATACGGTAAGTCTGTCCTCCTCTGAAAGCTCATCCATACCGAGTATTGCAATAATATCCTTAAGCTCTGTATATCTCTGCAGACACTCCTGCACTCTACGCGCAACTCTGTAATGAAGCTCACCTACAATATCTGCCTCCAAGGCTCTGCTTGAGGATTCAAGAGGATCAACCGCAGGATAAAT
>JAZSCI010000100.1:0-1681 GCA_045602865.1 Acutalibacteraceae bacterium | reverse complement strand
GCGTAATCTCTGATATTGTCCTTGCGCATATCTTTCTCTTATCTCCTTTCTTTCTCGCTCATTCCTAACTCTTTTTTTGTCTATAAGCGGACATTCTTCACACTTGCCAAAATCTTCGCTAAAACAACACTCCAAAGCCTTTATAATCTCGTTGTCTGTCATTCTTCCTCAACCTCACTTTCAAGGTATTGCCTAATTCCCTGTTCACAAGGATTATCGCAAGTTTGTGATTCTTTCAGTTTACAAAATTCGCAATAACCGTTTTTCGCAAACTTTTCTACCATTTCATCAATGCTCATAGCCTTGATTTTTTCAAAATTTGTATCGGGACAATCAACAATTTCGCCACCCGTACCACTTGCAAACTCACAAGCGGTACAATCTATTTTGTTATCATTGCCCCTATCACAATAACCTTTTTTGCCATTACAAAAATATCTTTTCATTCTGTATCACTCCAATCTAAAGCCTGTCCGCAAATTGAACAGTATGGTAATTTCAGATTTGTTCCACACCATTCGTTTACGTGCCGAGTTTTACAATTAGGGCAAACCCACGAAAATTTATATTCTGTCAATAAAGAACCTAACGGCTTTTTAGGTATCTGCTTTTCAATGGCAATATCAATGAGCCTGTGCAGTTCCTTGTTGTCAACATCTTCTGCCGTTGGGTTTTCCCTAATCCGCTTTACATCTTCAAATGACATTACCATCACGAAGCCTCCTCCACCGATACCACCTTGCCGTGCTTCATTATCTCAACTTTCAGTTCCTGCCGGGAAAATCCCCTAACACAAGTCGCATATCCATCTTCGAATGTGTACCAATAATAATTGTTCATATTTTCAGCTCCTTTATGTTTAAAACAACAACTTTTTTAAGTTTACTATCCTTCCTAATTGACTCCGCCAAATCATCAAAAGCATCGCCTGAATCAATAGGCTTGTTTGACTCGGCAATACAGCTTCCTACTTTGAATCCACCAAACCTTGTTTTCCCAAAATAACTTACAAAGTATTCCATAGTTCATTCCCCCTTCAATATAGACCTGAAATCTATGTGGTCTTCCTCTAACTGATACCCGCAGAGATAAGGTGTGTCCTCATCTTTAAGCTCGTAATGCTCTTTCATTTCTGTCTGCATTGCCTCAAGGCACTTTGCGAACTTGCGGAGCCTTTGCTCTCCAAAGCCAAACTCAAAGTGCAGAATATGTAACACCTGCAGAGCTGCATCGTAATTGTACTTGTCAAGAAGCTTTACAAACTCCTTCTTGATATCATCCTTCACCGACTTGGCAAGATTGCCTCCGGGAATTCGTGCTTTCATACTTTTTCCTCCATAAAATATATTTTAATGTGACAAGTCTCTCCGTACCTGTTCTTTACAGCTTCCATACGGCTTGTTATGGGATATCCGAGCTTTTTCAAATCCGATACACGGGAAGCAAGGCGCATTATTCCCAAATCGGAGAGAGCCTGTAACTGTGTTATGCTCCCGAACTGATTCAGGTAATCTATAATCCTCTCATTCTGTGTCGGCTTATGTTCAACTGACATTTTCAACACTCCTTTCGTAATGTGTAACCCCAACGGCTATTGCCGCCCATACATCATTCGCCACTCCGTAGAATGTATCAGGCGCTTTTTTTGTGCCTTTGCCGTTCTTAAAATCGTGCTTGGCAT
>JAZSCI010000099.1:0-10689 GCA_045602865.1 Acutalibacteraceae bacterium | reverse complement strand
TTCGGATACGCTTTACCCACTCTAAGGGATAAATAATAAATATAGCCGTGAGTTCATTTGGTTGAGCTCACGGCTTTTTGTTGTGTTTTTTCTTCTGAATTTTTTGTGTAAAACCGCAGGGAATATGGTTGTTTTTTAAGGGAAAATTTTGAAGAATTCCACTTCTTCACTATTACTTCTTCCCTCTTACTTCGCCAAAGGCGCCCTGCCCGTTCCCTACGGTTGTTCTGATTTTACTTTGTGGAATGCCTTGCGGAACGGACAATGCCCGTTCCCTACAGTTGGTCTATCTGAGTGAATAGCAAACCGCTACTTGCTACTTGCTATTTGCTATCCGCAACCGCAGAAAAGCTTGTGCGGATTTCATCGGTTGTTCCCGTTGCTAAATAGAAATCATATTCAAATGGAGAGAAGCTTTTGAATTCCATTACATCAATAACCGCAATATATGAGGTTGCGCCATCTTTTGAGGGGTCCTCGTTGGTGGTGGTTTCTCTGTTGTACACTCCCGAGAGAAATTCTGTTTTACCGGGGACACAGATACCTATTCCGAAGCTATCCTCTCCCTCTCCCGTAAATGCTGCC
The DNA here is from genome assembly GCA_045602865.1 of Acutalibacteraceae bacterium. Taxonomy (GTDB): domain Bacteria; phylum Bacillota; class Clostridia; order Oscillospirales; family Acutalibacteraceae; genus DTU089. The sequence goes on along the minus strand of JAZSCI010000099.1, from coordinate 10,104 downwards.
CAGTTTTCCTGGGAATGAAATTTCGGATAGCCTGCATCGGGCCAGAAAATCAGGTCAGGCTCACTTGTGAGGGAATCCCCTGTCCAGGGCTTTTCCCCTGCATAGTAAACGAAATTGTTAAAGGGCTCAATGCAATAGAATGCAGGGATTTCCTGCTCCCTCAGCATTGGGGGATATCCTGAAAAGTCCACAAAGCGGCAGGAGGTATGCACTGTGTTTTTCTCTATGGAATATGTTGCTTCCATATATGATGGTGTGATATATTCCTTTTCCTTCGCCCAATCAAGGGGACGGCATTTTATGTAAATACTGTCATCCGTAACCCTCAGATCGACTATCTTTGCCGCATCATTAAACTGATTGCCCCCCTGAACGGGATTGTAATTCCATTTATTATCCATATATGTACCGCAATCGTATTGGTCTGTGCCGTAATAGGACTGCTGAACAAGTCTGCCCGTATCGTTGCGATTAATGAAGTTTACATTGTCATTTACAGACTTTGTACCGAATTTTTCTGCCGCATTGGAATCGACTCTTATTCTGTCATCCACATAAACCGCCTGAACATTGGAGTCCAGATCCTCAAGGTAGCTTAGAGCACCGCCCCAGAGCATATCAACCCCTATTTTCAGGGTATCTGTGGTGAGATAAACCTCTCTGTCAGGGATTTCCCGATTAAAAAGGGATATGCCGTGAATGGTAACCTCTCCGCTTTCGGTGTCAAGAGGAATAAGAGTGAGTCCCTTGAGGGCTTTGCCCTTCACCTTGTCAAAAAGACCATCAATAAAGGAGTAAAACTCCCCCTTTTTCGCTCTTTCAAGGAAAAATTCCTCGGAAATTTCCTTGCCCGTGTAGGTTTCGTAGGTAAGAATTCCCTTTACATAACAGTCGGCAGAATAGCTTATACCGTAGTAATTAAAAATCCCGCTGTCAGTATCGGCAAAGGAAAGTCTTCCCTCACCCGAAAGGAAAAGTCCCTTCTCCTGCCAGGTGGCTTTGTCGGAATTTACTGTGTATTCCACCGCTTTTCCGTTAATCTGCACTGTATTTTCCGTAAAATCACCTCTCTTCACAAGAAGCTCTGTGTCATATTTTATAAAGCTGTGAATATATGGGAAAAAAATTACAGACAAAGTAATTCCCCCAACAAGAATTACTGAAAATATTATGATTATTGCCTTTTTCATTATAAAAACTCCTTTAAAAAGGACACTACATTGTTAAACAAAATGTAATGTAGTGTCCGTTTTTTATAAGCTTACCACTTATTCTCTACATATTCACAGAAGGCGTACATATCCTTGATTTCAAGCTTTGTGCCGTCATCCAGGGTAACATCGCCATTCCAGAGTCCGTGCACCTGATGGGTGTGCATTCTCGCAACACCTACATTCAGGTCAGAGTGGTGGTCAAAGGTGGGAGTCATTGTCAGATTGAATCTGCCATCCTCGGAAATGAATTTCCAGGGGTTCATAAATTTATCGGGCTTGGGGAATACCTCAACATCCACTGCACCGAATTTGTGTGCCTTGCCATCATAGAAAAGAGCCGTTTCCGTAGCGTTGCTCTCATCACCGATAGCCCAGGTAATTTCAAAGCCGAAAAGGTGCTTTTCGCCATTTTCATCGGTAAGATATGTAGAGCCGTTACCCCAGTACCATACCATTTTGTGAGGAGTGTTTACTCTGCCCCAGTCAAGAGCGCAGAAGGTGTCAGCCTTTGAAAATTCGTACACATCATCACCGTACTTGTATGTACCCTCGCAGGGCATACAATTCTGCTTTGTGGTCATAAAGTACCTTGTGGGCATACCCTCAAAGGGAAGAACGGTGGTAATATTCTCAAGTCCGGGCATAATGTCCATAGTAAAGCTGCACTCTACAATTTTGCCCTTGAGAGGCATTTTGAAATAAAGAGTTCTTACTGTTTCCTTTGTGTCAAAAACAACCTCTGCCTTGCCAACCCTTGCCTTGAAGAAATTGGGAACATCGCCCTTTGCAGGGAGAATGTACTTGCTTTCACCACCCAGGAAAAGAGATGTGGCATCCGCAATTACCTTTTTATTTGCAATATCAATAAGCTTTGCGGCAACATAGCCACCCATAGAAATATTGGCAAAGCTGAGCTGCACCATATATTTACCATCGCTTATCTGGTAGAAATCCCATTCCTTTTTTCTCATTTTAGGAGTGGAAAAGCTTCTCTCGTAATCAAAAACATTGTGCCTTGCCCAGCCCTTTGCAAGGAGTGTACCATCGGAAGAAAGAAGGGGTGTTTTTTCCGTATACTCTGTCTGCTTTGAAGGCTGTGCCCATTCATTAAAGGGTACATAGGTTCTCTTTGTTTCGTTGCTCACAAAAATCATTCCTTTCGCATATTGATAAACAATATTACTGTTAATTTTATAATACTACTAAAATATGTATTAGTCAATGAATTTCGTGGTTGGTGCACTTTCCTTGCTATTTGCTATCCGCTATTTGCTACTTGCTATCCCTTACATTACTTCTTGCTAAATCCTGCTCCGTATTGTATTATATAGTCATACCAAACAAATATGAGGTGATTTTATGAAGCTGGGAATTATTAACGGCTGGGAAGAAGGAAACATTAAATATGTTCACGACAAAGGTCTTTCTGCCGTTGAATTTTGCGTAAACCACAATTATGATTCTGCCGAATTTCTCGCAAAAGCCAATGATATCAAGGCTTACTCTGAGAAATATTCCGTGACAGTCGGCTCTGTGGGCCGTTGGGGAATGAAAAGAATTGATGAAATGGGCAAGGTTATTCCCGAAGCTCTTGAGGCGGATAAAAATGTCATTACCGCCGCAGGGATTTTAGGCTGTCCCGTATACAACTGCGGTGTGAACTACACCGAGGCTCTGAGCTTTTACGATAACTGCGTTATAGCAATAGATTATCTCAGGGAGCTTGTTGCCTTCGGCAAGGAGAAAAATGTGAAAATCGCACTTTACAACTGTGACTGGGAGAATTTCGTGATTGAGCCCAATGCCTGGAGGGTTGTGCTTTCCGCAATTCCCGAGCTTGGCATCAAGTATGATCCCTCACATTGTATAAGAAGGAACGGCGACTATCTCAAGGAAATGGAGGAATGGGGCGACAGATTCTACCATTTCCACCTTAAGGGTGCCGTATATATTGACGGTGAGCATTATGATGATGCTCCCGCAGGACTTGATATGATAAAATGGCCCGTTGTTATGGATATTCTTTACACAAAGGATTATAACGGTATGCTCTCAATTGAGCCTCATTCCCACTATTGGAGAGGCAAAAAGGGACAATGGGGCATTGATTTCAGTATTAATTATTTCAAGCCCTTTGTTATGCCCGAGGATTATGAGTACGAGGATAATCCTTATATGCCGTAATTTCTGAATTAAGCCACTATTGAAAGGAGGGATGTGCCGTGGTAAGGTCGGACACCCGAATAAAATTTCTCAAGGGCGTTGGCGAAGCCCGTGCAAAAAGCCTTGAAAAGCAAGGGATTTATACTGTTGGTGACCTTCTGCGCACATATCCCAGAGCGTACGAGGACTGGAACAATGTTGTTGCAATCAAGGATGCGCCCATAGGCGAAAATGTGTGTATAAGGGCTACTGTTGCCCAATCACCCCAGGTGGTGAGAATCAGCGGCGGCAGAATCCTTGTGAAAACCTTTATTGCCGATGGCTCGGACTACATTCCCGTAACCTTTTTCAATAATAAATATGTTAAGGACCAGCTGAAGCTTGATGAGGAATATCTGTTCTTCGGAAAAATCACCAACGACAGCTATTCCAACAAAACAATGCTTTCTCCCCGATTCGAAAAATCCCCTGAAAAGCAGAGAATACGCCCTGTTTACAAGGCAAGTGCTTCCCTGCCCTCAAAGACCACGGAAAGACTTGTGGAAACGGCTCTCAGGGAAATGAAGGGGCAAATCGAGGAAACTCTTCCTCAATATCTTATAAAAAAATACAGACTTATGGGGCTTCCTGAGGCTCTCAATTCAATGCACTTTCCCAAAAGCGACACGGAGCTTTCCCTTGCCCGAAGAAGGCTGATTTTCGAGGAGCTTCTGCTTCTGCAATTAGGACTTCTTGATGAAAAGTCCTCGGGAAACAGTCGGAAAGCACCGCCCATAGCAGAGGATTTCACAGAGGAATTTTACAATTCTCTTCCCTTTGAGCCTACAAATGCGCAAAAAAGAGCCGTTTCGGAAGCAATTTCCGATATGAAAAGAAGTAAGCAGATGAACAGACTTCTCCAGGGTGATGTTGGCTCGGGTAAAACCGCCGTTGCCGCCGCAATAATGTATTCTGCGGTGAAAAACGGCTTCCAATGCGCCCTTATGGCGCCTACGGAGGTACTTGCCACTCAGCATTTCAGGACACTTTCTGCATTTTTCGGTAATGACATTTCAGTAGAGCTTCTTACAGGCTCCGTTACCACCAAAAACAAAAGGCTTATCCGTGAAAGGCTTCAATCGGGAGAATGTGACATTGTGGTGGGCACTCACGCGGTTATTCAGGAGGATGTTGCCTTTTCCGATTTAGGGCTTGTTATTACCGATGAGCAGCACCGCTTCGGTGTGAATCAGAGGGCAGCTCTTTCCCGAAAGGGCGAAAATCCCCATACTCTTGTTATGTCCGCAACCCCCATTCCCCGCACCCTTGCTATGATGATTTACGGAGACCTGGACATTTCCGTTCTTGATGAGCTTCCTAAGGGCAGAAAGCCCGTAAAAACCTATCGGGTGGACTCCTCATACCACAACAGAATCTACTCCTTTCTGAAAAAGCATATTGATGCTGGAAGGCAGACATACATTGTATGTCCCCTTGTAGAGGAAGGAGAAAGCGACCTTGTTCCCGCAACGGAATATTATGAGGAGCTTAAGAAAACTCACTTTGCCTCGTATAATCTGGGACTGCTTCACGGACAGATGAAGCCCAAGGAAAAGGAGCATATAATGGGACTTTTCAACAAGGGTGAAATCCAGCTTCTCATATCTACGGTGGTAATTGAGGTTGGTGTGGATGTGCCCAATGCTACGGTAATGGTAATAGAAAATGCGGAGCGCTTCGGTCTTTCCCAGCTTCACCAGCTCAGGGGCAGAATAGGCAGAGGCACAGAGGAAAGCCATTGTATTCTCATTTCCGATGCCCAGAACAACGAGGCTCAGGAAAGATTCGACATTATGTGCCGTACCTCGGACGGCTTCGAAATTGCCCGAAGGGACCTTGAATTGCGAGGACCCGGTGACTTTTTCGGCTCCCGACAGCACGGCCTTCCCGATATGAAAATTGCAAATCTTATGACCGATACACGTATTCTTTACGAGGCACAAAGCACCGCAAAGGAAATCCTTGACGGCAAAAGCCCTGCCACTCCCGAGGAAATTCAGACTCTCCGCTGTGAAGCAGACAGACTGTTTTCTCATATTGGGAATTAATTATAAATATATAATAACGAAAGAACCGAAAAGCTTTTCACAGCCTTTCGGTTCTTTTTCTTCGTTTTATTTTATCTTATAAGAGAATTTTACTTCATCAAGCCCTCAAGGAAGCTGACTGCTGCTCTGATATCCTTTTCGGGGTTGTCGCCAACCTCTCTCTCTATTGTAAGGAAGCCGTTATAGCCGATTTCCTCAAGAGCCGCAAGATATTTGGGGAAATCAACGCTACCCTCACCGAGAGGCACCTCAATAAAGGAATCATCAGTAACGATAACATCCTTTTTAATGCCGTAAACGATTTCGGGATCTCTGAAGAAGAGCTGCTTTCCATCCTTTGCGTGGGTGTGAACTATGTACTTTTTAAGGTTGTGAACTGCACCAACGGGATCATCACCTGTAACCATAACAAGGTTTGCAGGGTCAAGGTTTACGCCTACACCTGTGGAGTGAAGGCTATCAAGGAAGCCCTTTAAAACAAGGCTTGTTTCAGGGCCTGTTTCCACTGCAAAGTGAGCACCGATGGAGTCTGCGTACTCTGCAAGCTCACCGCAAGCCTCCTGCATAATTTTATATCTGTCGTGGTTGGGATCCTCGGGTACAACACCGATATGGGTTGTAACAACATCTGTTTCAAGCTCCTTTGCAAGGTCAAGGATTCTCTTTGAGAATTCTACTCTTTCCTTGTTCTTGTCAGCGTGGATGAAGCCGCCGCCGCCAAGGTCACCGCAAAGGGCGGAAATAACAAGACCGTTGTCCTTTACAAGGTTTAAAAATTCCTTTCTTTTTGCACCAACAAGGTTGTCGGGGGACATTTCACCGCTTGTAGCATACACCTGTATACCCTGAGCGCCGCACTCTGCAGCCTTTTTAACTGCAGTAGGGATATCTGTCCTGAAGGAGTTGATAATCACACCGATAGGAAATTTTTTCATTTTAATGCACCTCTGAATCAGAAATTATTTTTATTTTCTGTGTCTCTGTTTTCGGGAGACACATTATTACCATAAGAATTGTTGTTACGGGAGCTGTTGTCATAGGAATTATTACCGTATGAATTGTTGTCATAGGGATAATTACCATAAGGACTGCTGCCGTAGGGATTACCCTGAAAATCAGGAGCAGAAGGGGGATTTACATTCTCTCCTGCGGGGAAATTATTGCTTTCCCCATAAGGCTTTCCGTAATTATTGTTGTGGTTTTCATAGGGCTGATTGTACCCTGTGGCATAAGCTCTCTGCGCCTTGCGGATGTCCTCAAGAGTGCCGAAAAGCTCCTTGTATTGCTTGAGCATTTTCCTCTGCTTAAAGTATTTTACCATAAAGATAATAAGAATTAAAGGACAAAGGAAGGCAAGGGAAATAACAACGGAAGCAAAGCTGTTTGCAGACTGATTGTATTCCACATTTGACTGTCCTAAAACATCCCTTTCAAGGGCTGAAATATAGCTTTCGGACTTTGAAAAATCGTGATTTTTCAGTAGCTTGTCTCCCGGGAAGGGTGTACCGTTGGGAATGAAGCTCTCCACAATCGGCTTAAGCTTCTCACTGCTTGTATTTTCAAGGCTATCACTTTCAAATTTAAAAATATACACATTTTCCTCTGTTGCGAAAATGTATGTGCAGAAATAGTATGTAAATATAGAATATGTTGTTCCTGAAATACGGTATGCGGCAAGTCCGTTTATTCTCTCCTTGAGAACATCCGTAACCTCAATTTCCTCGCTCCATATTGAGCCGTAATACCTTGTGTATCTTTCGGAAATTGTCTCATCAGACATATTTTTAATGCCCTCAGGGCAGATAATATTGCCGTCTACAATAATATCAACTGTCTCAATATTTTCATTTTCAAAGGTGTAGTATGCCTCTCCGTACTCCCCTTTTTTGTATTCTGCAGGAATTTCCGCATAAAATTTGTCATTATCAAGAATTGTGGGACTTCCCTCTGCAAAGGCACTCACAAAGCCCACACAGAGAATAAGAGCAAGAGTAGTACACAAAATTTTTGTGAATCTTTTCATATTATTTTTCCCCCTTTATTTTCTTCCAATATTCCTTTGCCGCCTGCTCCTGCTTATTAAGACCGTATTCGTAATATACCGCATCCTTGAGAGCATCGGGAAGGTATTGCTGGTCAACCCATCTGTTAGGGTATGAATGAGGATATTTGTAGAATTGCCCCTTTATTTGGGCATCCTCACCATCAAAATGCTTGTTTTGCAGGTGTCTGGGAATAGGGCCCGATTTGCCCTTTTTTATGTCCTCCATAGCCGCAGCTATAGCATCGTGCCCTGTGCTTGATTTAGGTGAGGTAGCCACAAGAATTACCGCATCTGCAAGGGGTATACGTGCCTCGGGCATACCTACCTGCAGGGCAATATCCGTTGCCGCCTTTACAATAGGTAAAACGGAAGGATAAGCAAGTCCCACATCCTCTGCCGCACACACAAGAAGCCTTCTTATTGCCGAGGTCATATCCCCCGCCTCAAGAAGCCGTGCAAGATAGTGAATTGCCGCATCAGGGTCCGAGCCTCTCATTGATTTCTGAAAGGCAGAAAGAATATCATAATGCTCATCACCCTCACGGTCATATTTCATAGCACTTTTTTGTGTAAGAGCCTTAGCATTATCAAGGGTTATGAGCCTTTTTTCATTTTCAGGGGGCTTTTTTGCACCAAGGAAGCAAAGCTCTACCGCGTTGAGGGATTTTCTCACATCTCCCCCGCAGGCAGTAGCTATATGAAGGCATACCCCATCCTCAATTTCAAGCTCCTCGTTTTTCTCCTTTGCAAGCTCCGCAAAGCCTCGCTTTACCGCCTTTTCGGCTTCCCGGGGAGTAACATACTTGAATTCAAACACAGATGAACGGCTGAGAATTGCGCTGTACACATAGAAATAGGGGTTTTCCGTGGTAGAGGCAATAAGAGTTATAGAGCCGTCCTCAATGTACTCCAAAAGAGTCTGCTGCTGCTTTTTATTGAAATACTGAATCTCATCAAGATAAAGGAGTATTCCGTTTGGCGCAGTAAAGGCGTTCAGGTCATTTACAATGTCGCGGATATCCTGAGTACCTGCAGTGGTGCAATTAAGCTTACGGAGAGTCCTGTCGGTCTTTTTGGCGATAATTCTTGCAAGGGTTGTCTTTCCCGTTCCCGAAGGACCGTAAAAAATCAGATTAGGAAGCTCCCCTGAGTCAATTATATTCCTCAGAGGCATATTTTCACCTATTAAATGGCTCTGTCCCACCATTTCATCAATGGTTGAGGGGCGGAGTCTGTCTGCAAGCGGTGTGTGCATATAACCACCCTTTTTAAGATAAATTACCCATTTTCAAAAGCAGACGGGACAAGGTATCAGATTTCCTTTAAAGGCTTTTGCTGGTACACCTTACCCTTACTGCACAAATTCACAGACCAAAGAACTGAAATTCGATAAATCCGATTATAAATGCAAGTATAATGGAGTTTACACCGCATTTTCTGTGTAAACGAAGCTTCGTTCTGCCATTTGGCAGGTTAAGTGCGGCATATTTCCTTACGGAAGCCATAATCTTTTTCTTGTAGAATTTTGTTCCGAAAAGTCCCACGAAAATCCGCAAGCCGATTGTTACCGCGTAATTTATTATTGTCACATAAAGAGGTGTTTCCATTTTTGTCATAATATCGTAAAGCTCTGATTGTGAGGCGGTGAGAGTCACACCTTCGCTTCCGCTTGCATAGGTAAGGATTTTTACTGCATACTGAGTATCCTCCTGCATACAGACCTCGTTTGCCTTTACAAATTCCTCGTTGCTGAGGATTCCGTAGCCCGTTACACCTATGGCAAGAACATACAGAGCTAATATAATACCGAAAAGCTTGTACATTTTTCTGTAAAAGCTCCAGGCAAGGGGCACGAAAAACCCTGCCACATTCCACACAATTCCCTTTGTGCTCTTTTGAAGCATACTGAAGGCAGCCATATAAAAGGGCTGATTTTTTCCCACTGCCGCATGAACATAGGAAAGAGGCACATCCTCCATCATAATATCATCGGGATTCACATCCTCGTGGAGAATGTTGCCGTTTTCATCAACCTGATTAATGCGGATTGTTTTGTTTATAAGCTCCTCGGGTAAAAGAGAATCAAAGGTGGGAGCCTTGCTTTCCTCCTCCTTTTTTTCTTCCTCTACAACGGGAACAGGCTTTATTTCCTCTTTTCCGTGAAGATTGTGGTTAAAGCATTTGCCATCCTTAAACCAACATTCTCTGTGGTGTGGTGTGCCACATTCGGGGCATACAACCACATCATCCTCATCCTTGAAAATTTCCTGACAGACAGGACACTGGTATTTTGTAAAATCCATTATATTTCCTCTTTTTTATAAAAAATTCTTTTGCTATAAAGTTATTTATGCTTTATCGGGATATAATTCCGACTACAATTTTTCATATTAGAGTTTACAAGAAAAAAATAAAAATTGCAATACGAAACACATTAATTTTCAATGAATTTTCCTTTATTTTTCCTATATTTTTATCCTGCTTTTTATTCTGATTTTGATTTAATTTTTTAAATCCTTTTTCAAAGCCTTCGGTTATGAACATTTACCCTCAAAATGTCGAAAAAATCTGTGATTGGGTTGAAATTATAATGTAT
>JAZSCI010000098.1:0-2013 GCA_045602865.1 Acutalibacteraceae bacterium | reverse complement strand
TGTCCAGACGGGGTTATCACCCGGAACACCCTTACGACGTACACCGTGGGTTTCAAGGTCACATTCATCCATAACATAAAAGCCGTATTCATCACAAAGGTCATAGAAATAAGGATCATCGGGATAATGTGATGTACGTATGGAGTTGATGTTTGCTTTTTTCATAAGGTTAAGGTCCTGATGGTACCTTTCCTTGGGAACTGCCCACCCGTAATCGGGATCAAAATCGTGGCGGTTAACACCGCGTAGCATCATTTGTTTGCCGTTAAATAACAGCTTATCCCCAATAATTTCAACCTTTTTAAAGCAAAAGCGGATTGATTTATAGGTAGTTTTGTTGTCGGCAGTTATTGTAAGAAGCAATTTGTAAAGATAAGGACTTTCTGCAGACCATTTCTTCGGGTTTTCAATAAGCTTTGTAAGCACAAGCCTTGATGAGCCGTCTGTTTCACCGGTGCCAAGAAGAATTTTCTCATCCCCATCAATAATTTCTGCTTTTACTGTAGCTGTACCAACCTTATCATAATTATTAACCTGAATTTCAATTGTGGTGTTACTGTCTTTATACTCTGCATCCAGGTCGGTTGTAATGTAAAAATCGCGCAAGCATTTTTTGGGCTCGGCATAGATATACACCTCACGATAAAGACCGCAAAGAAGCCACATATCCTGATTTTCAAGATACGCACCATCAGAAAAACGATAGCATTTCACCGCAACCTTATTAGTACCCTGATGCACAAATTTTGTAACATCAAATTCATGAGGAGTCATAGAGCCCTGGGAATAGCCCACATATTCACCGTTAACATAAACCTCAATTGCGGATTTTGCGGCACCGAAGTGCATAAAAATCTGTTGACCGTCAAAGCTCTCAGGCATATCAAAATCGCGTATATACAATCCGATTTCCTGCATTTTGTGATCAATTGAAGGAATTTTGCTCTTTTTACGGCTTAAAGCACGGCAATATGTACTTGCATAGTAATAGGGGTAACTGCCGGTCTCCTGCCCCATCTGCCAAACTGAAGGCACTTTTATTTCGCCCCAATCTGAAGCATCAAAATTATTTGACATAAAGTCCTCAGGGCAATTATCAAGACCTCTTTGCCAGTGGAATTTCCACATACCGTTAAGAGTCATTTTTGACTCCGGCTCTGTTCTCTCGAGAGCATCCGCCTCGTTATTATAAGAAAAGGCTATTGTATGCCCATCCTCTTTATTCTTTTTAATTATCGCGGGATTTTCCCAATCAAATTTATACTTTCCCATTTCTTTCTCCTCTTTGATTTTTATTTACAAGAGTATACTATAAAACTATTATACCCTAAAACAAAAGCTTACACAACAGTTTCCGTCTTTTTCTTTTTATTTTAAATGCGTATTAACGCATCTTATTTTCAGTTTTGTAAAACAACAGTAGATTTCTCTGTATTGATTTTTTCTGACTGTTGTAGTAAAATTTTCTTGGAGATACTGTTTATCGAGGGAAACTCTCGAAGCCCCTCAAAGCCGTTAATTCGGTTGGCAGTATCTTCTTTTTGTTTTAATCCGACTGCATAATACAAAGAAAAGGAGCTGACTAAAAAAGTCCGCTCCTTGTGTTTTTACAAATTGGAATTTGTCAGTTTACCCTACCTATCATATCAAGAGGAATTTCTTTAAAATCAGGGGCATTTTTTCTGATTTCATCAATATCTTTGATATTATAATCTCCGTTATCGGGATCAACAAAAATTTCATCGCATTTGCCTACATTATATATTGCGTTTTCGCTTATATCGCTGAACCTCCAAACAGAGCTGTAAACATCGCCATAGCCCATATTTTTATTAATAATAATATTATTTTTGAAGGTGCTTGCAGGGTTGGGAATATAATCAGGCGAATCTGCTTTTGAAATATCATCTGTGCAGTTCTTGTATTCAGGGAATGCATTTTGCCAGGTTTCACTCTGCCAGGGTGAATTATACAGTGCTTCCCACATATCACCGCTGCCGATGTGAGCATGAG
>JAZSCI010000097.1:0-4398 GCA_045602865.1 Acutalibacteraceae bacterium | reverse complement strand
AGACAATTGATAGATTCAACTCCTTGGCTCACAGAACGACATGGCTACGATCCGACTTCATAGGTGAAATCCATTTCCTTGCCGCCTACAATAGCAGGAGAATCCTTAAGGTCAGCAGGAACAGTCCAGTCAAGAGTGATGTTTGAGAAGGGAGCCTGTGTACCCCAGCGGGAAGGTGGATTTACACCGAAAATAAAGGACTCGAGGCACTTTTTAACCTGACCGTAGGTAAGGTTGTCTACCTTTACAAAGGGAGCAAGGTATGTGTCGAATGAGGAGAATGCCTGAGCACCTGCCCACTCATTCTGCATAATTCCGAGGAAGTTAACCATCTGGTTGCAAAGTGTTGCAAGGTGACTTGCAGGAGCAGAGGTAATCTTTCCGGGAACACCGCCCAAGCCTTCCTGAATAAGCTGTCTGAGAGACCAGCCTGCACAGTAGCCTGTAAGCATTGAAAGGTCATGGATGTGAATATCAGCATCACGGTGAGCCTTTGCGATTTCTTCATCATAAACCTCAGAGAGCCAGTAGTTAGCAGTAATTGCACCTGAGTTTGAAAGGATAAGACCACCTACAGAGTATGTAACTGTGGAATTTTCCTTTACTCGCCAGTCAGTTTCCTTAACATAGCTGTCAACAAGCTCCTTATAGTCAAGGATTGTTGATTTCATATTACGGATTTTCTCACGATTCTTTCTGTAAAGAATGTATGCCTTGGCAACATCAGCGTAGCCTGCCTGTACGAGAACTGCCTCAACACTGTCCTGAACATCCTCAACTGCAACAAGACCGTTGCTTACCTTGGGCTCGAAATGTGCAGTTACCTTGAGTGCAAGAAAATCGATGATATTGTCATTATACTGTTTTTTTGTAGCTTCAAAAGCCTTCTTGATAGCGGCGGCAATTTTCTCTATATTAAACTCTGCATAGTCGCCGTCTCTTTTAATAACCTTGTACATTTTTCTTTCTCCTTCTTTCTGTATTTATTTTTGTTTTTGATTTTTCATAGCTTTTCCGGTTGCAATGATGATATCAAATAATCGGGGCTTTGTCAATAGAAAAAACACAAGATATTGTGTTTTTTATTTTTTCTTTCGAGAACAAAACACAATATCTTGAACGCTTTTAGTTATTTCTGTCAAATATAAACATATTCATCGGGTGTTTTTTGTACACTTTTACACCTTATTGTAGATTATCGAAAAAGTCAACACTATATATTGTGTTTCGCACAACAATACAAGCAGACAAAAATCGGGAAATCAACCCTATATTTTACTTATATACCTCTCAGCTGTGTGTTGGGGACAAAGCGCCTTGCTGCCGCAAGCATCTCCTTCATTGTCTCAATGCCAACACCCTTGCAGGTATTGTCTATGAGCATACCCGAATCCACAAAATTCTGAAGAAAATATTTAGGTGCACCCTGAATCCATTCTGCCGCCGCCTCAATAGAGTCCACCGTATGCAGACCATCCACAACAGTAGTACGGAATTCATAATCAACAGAGCCGTTTTTCAAAAGCTCAATGCTCTCCCTGACGGGAGTAATGTCAAAGTCCTTCATTCCCACAGCTTGTGCATACCTTTGAGGACAATTCTTTATATCCATAGCCACATAATCCACAAGACCAAGCTCAAGTATTCCGGACAATTTTTCAGGGTAGCAGCCATTTGTATCAAGCTTCACATCATAGTCCATACACTTAAGCTCATACAGAAAGCTCTCTATATCAGCCTGAAGCAAAGGCTCTCCGCCGCTTACGGCAACTCCGTCAAGGACATTTTTCCTTTTACGGAGATGTTCAAAAATCTCCTCCTCCGAAAAATACTCATCATCAATGTCCGTAACCAGAAGTGAATTGTGACAGAAGGGGCATCTGAGGTTGCACCCTGCCGTAAATATGGTACATGCAGTCCTTTCCGGATAATCCAGGAGAGTAAGCTTCTGAAAGCCTTTTATAAGCATTTAATCACCTGCAAATTTATCTGTTATGCGACCACGGCAGTCCCAAAGCCGTGTGCTTTAAATTATATTAGTATTTATTCTCTAAGTCAACCGACTTATTACACCAATTTATACCAATTTTTTCATATAATTTTACCCAATTACAACATATATACATTTTATATAAAGAAAAACAATATTTTGTGTATTTACATTTTGAATATATCGTGCTATAATACAGTTACATATCTTTATCTATATGGAGGAATTATGATGAAAACACGAAAAATCCTTGCTGTTCTTATGGCAGTTGTGATGCTTGCAGGGACATTTGCTGTATGTGCAAGTGCAGCTTCTGACCCCTACATTATCTCAACTCCGTTTACAACACTGTATGCAGCAAACGAGTTCTTTGATCCCACAGGTCTCGTTATCAACAACGGTTTGGACGGCGACAACAGCAAAAACATCTCTTATCTTGAGAACCCCAACAATTTCTTGTTCGAGCCTTCTCTTGATACACCTCTCACAGAGGCTGACACTACAATCAAGGTTTATTATGCTGAAACTGCTTTTCCTGTTTATGTAGGCTCCTTTGATATTTCTTTTGTTGCATCAAAGCCTATCGTTAAGGAGTACACAGATGCTCAGTATGTAAACCCCACAGGTCTTGCAATCTATGACGGCTCTGATGTTGTTGAGTACACTCCCTTCAACACAAAGTTCAGCTTCTCCCCTGATGCAGATGAGCTTCTCTCTGCAGATGAATTTGTAATCGAAGAGGGCGCTGAAGGCTACGGTCTTGATATTGTTACAGTTTACTATGACAATGTAAAGCTCGGTACATATACTGTTAAGGTTAAGCACGTATTAGGTGAGCTTGTTGCTATTGACAGTCAGCACGGTCATTACTGTATCGGCTGCGGTAAGATTTTCAACCTTGAGGAGCACGATGTTCCCGAGTTCATCCCCAATGATGATGTCGGTCTTTTCAAGCAGCAGACAGAAACAGGTACCTGTAGCGTTTGTAATGCAGAGGTTACCCGTGTAATCGAAGGCTCCGAGAAATTCCTCGGTCTCTTTGATCCCGAAAACATGACAGAATTCGAGTCTGAAATTGTTGGTTATATCTATATGATCGCTGTTTCACTCATCCAGATGCTTATGGGCATCTCCTAAGGAGGGTATTTTAAATGAAAACAAGAAAGATTTTATCTGTTCTTCTTGCGGTTGCAATGCTTTTCTCCGTAATGAGCATTTCAGTTTCCGCTGCTGAGAAATCCTATGATGCATCAGCTTCCTATTCTATTTCCGGTGCATCTTCCGTTAACAGAGACACATTTGCAGTTTCAGTAGACATTGATGAGTCCAAAATTGGTGTTCTTGATGGCGGCTCTGCCGAGGTTTCCTACGAAATCAAATCCATCCTTGCAAACGGTGTGGACTATATAACTGCTCCCGATGACTTCTTTGCAGTTTTTACAGCAGAGGATTTCGAGGGTGCTGACCTGGTAGTTAATTTCACAATCACAGTTCCTGATTCCAGAGCATTCGGTACTCTTGAGTACGTTGTAAATGTTGACGGCTTCAGTGCTCCCCTTTCATTCGGTCTTGCTCCTATTGATGACCTCCTTGCAGGCATTGCATTACCCGTTGATATCTCCATTGATGGTGCTGCTGATAACTTCGTATCAGTTGCAGGCATTTCTGTTGAGAAGGCTCCCGCAAGAGCAGACTACTATGACACAGAAGAGTTCGACCTTTCAGGCACAACTGTTCTTGTTGCTCTTTCAAATGGTGAAACAGGCACATATACATTCTCTGATAATCAGACAATGTTCTCCTGCTCTCCTGCAATCGGCACACAGCTTACCTGCGATGACACAATGGTTACAACTTATTTCGATGGTATCGAAATTGCAAGAACACCTATCCAGGTTTCCCACAAAATGTCTGCAGGCTATGTAAACATCACAACAAACAAGTATCTTGAAACTAACCCCGGCTACCACGCACTCGTTTGCGAGGGCTGCGGCTACACAACAGAGGCTCTTCCCCACAATCCCTCACCCATTCTTGATGAGAACGGCAACGAGGTTCTTGATGAAGAAGGCAACGTTGTTTGTTGGGTATCCAACGGTGACCAGAGCTTTACTTCCAACGGCACAGAGTCTTCAATCTGTTCAGATTGCGGTACAGTTCTTGTTCGTGATGCATTCGGCACTGCTGATTACAATGATGCATTCGCTAACTACCACTTCATTAAGGTAGTTTTTGATTACATCAACACTCTTCTCAGATTCATCGGCGCAGCTACTGATTAATTCTTCCGGTAAATATATCTAAAAAGCTTCCCTCGGATGTATGTTAATGCATCCGAGGGATTTTTATTTTTTCAAGCTTTCTTTTTTCATTTTTATTTTTCATTTTTATTTTCGTTTTTTATTTTC
>JAZSCI010000096.1:0-2830 GCA_045602865.1 Acutalibacteraceae bacterium | reverse complement strand
TACACCCTGTGAAACCTGCCAATCAGCATATTCCTCATATGTAGCATAATCAATGCTTCTGTCCTCGTTAAAAGGAGTAAGCATAAGTGAATAAATACCGTCTTTGTTTTCTCTTGTTAATTTACTCATAAAAAAACTTCTTTCTCAATTTATTTAAAAATCACAAGGCTATGCAGTTGCATAGCCTTGCTTTGAAATATTATTGAACGTTGTTTTTAAGTGTTTCAAGCTCTTTTGCAAGTACGGGAGGAATCTTGTCACCGAACTTTGAATAGAACTCTTCGATACCCTTGGCATCTTCCTGCCAGAGAGCTTTATCAACTTCAAGAATACTCTTAAGCGAATCGAGTGAAACTTCACCCTCAAGGCCTTCAATATTAATATCTTCAGCATAGGGGATATAACCGATAGCTGTTTCCTGAGCATCAACCTTGCCCTCGCAACGGTCAATGATCCAATCAAGAACACGAAGGTTATCACCGAAGCCGGGCCACATAAAGTTGCCTTCATCATCCTTACGGAACCAGTTAACATTGAAAATCTTGGGAGCCTTATCAGGATCAAGAGTTGAACCGATATCGATCCAGTGCTGCCAATAATCTGCCATATTGTATCCGCAGAAGGGAAGCATAGCCATAGGATCGCGGCGAACAACACCAACTGCACCGGCTGCAGCAGCAGTTGTTTCAGAAGCCATAATTGAACCAACAAATACACCGTGGTTCCAGTCACGTGACTGATATACAAGGGGAGCAAGCTTTGCACGTCTGCCGCCGAATACGATTGCAGAAATCGGAACACCGTTGGGGTTCTCAAATTCGGAGCTGAGACAAGGACAGTTTACAGCGGGAGCTGTGAAACGACTGTTGGGGTGAGCACCCTTCTCTTCGCTTTCCTGACCATTCCAGGGATTGCCCTTCCATTCAATAGCATTTGAAGGAGGATTCTTGTCGAGACCTTCCCACCAAACAGTATCATTGTCAAGATTGTGTACAACGTTTGTGAAGATTGTACCGCTCTTTGTTGTTGCAAGAGCATTGGGGTTGGACTTATCATTTGTTCCGGGAGCAACACCGAAGAAGCCGTTTTCAGGGTTAATTGCGTAAAGTCTTCCGTCAGCACCTTTTCTGATCCAGGAAATATCATCACCAACGCACCATACCTTGTAGCCCTTCTCCTTATAGATTTCGGGAGGAATAAGCATTGCAAGGTTTGTCTTTCCGCAAGCAGAGGGGAATGCAGCACAGATGTACTTAACCTCGCCCTGAGGATTCTCAATACCGAGAATGAGCATGTGCTCTGCCTGCCAGCCTTCTTTCCATCCCTGATAGGATGCAATACGAAGAGCAAAGCACTTTTTGCCAAGAAGAACGTTTCCGCCGTAACCGGAGTTAACGGAGATAATTGTATTGTCCTGAGGGAACTGACAGATATATCTCTTCTCCTCATCGATCTGACAACGGCAGTGAAGACCGCGTACCCAGTCATTGCTGTCGCCAAGAACATCAAGAACTGCCTTGCCTGTTCTTGTCATAATTGCCATGTTGAGAACAACATAGATAGAGTCAGTAAGCTCAATACCAACCTTTGCAAAGGGAGAGCCTACAGGACCCATTGAATAGGGGATAACATACATTGTTCTACCCTTGTAGCTGTCACGTGCAATATCGTAAAGCATTTCATATGCTTCTGCAGGATCCATCCAGTTGTTTGTAGGACCTGCTTCCTCTTTTGAGGGAGCACAGATAAATGTTCTGCCTTCAACACGAGCAACGTCGTTTACAGCTGTTCTGTGAAGGTAGCAATCGGGGAGAAGCTCCTGATTAAGCTTTACAAGCTCACCTGTAGAGCAAGCAGTTGCTCTGAGCTCCTCGATTTGTTCTTTTGAGCCATCAATCCAAACAATATTGTCAGGCTTTACAAGATCAACCTTTTCGTCGATCCAGGAAAGGACACTCTTATTTGTAGTTAATGCCATGGTTTGACCTCCTAATGTTAAATTTAGTCCAGAATTACCTATTTTGTAATCATAGATATAATACACTATACAAAAAAGAAATTCAACTACATTTGTTAAATTTTTATTTATTATTTATTTATGAAGTTTCAAAAATATTATTTCACGTATCTGTCTACAAAATTCCAAACTGAATCCCAATATAATTCAGGATGAATAAGGTGAGCTTCTGCGTGCTCAGCATCAGGG
This sequence comes from Acutalibacteraceae bacterium, assembly GCA_045602865.1. Taxonomy (GTDB): domain Bacteria; phylum Bacillota; class Clostridia; order Oscillospirales; family Acutalibacteraceae; genus DTU089. The sequence goes on along the minus strand of JAZSCI010000096.1, from coordinate 624 downwards.
ATAGAAACCTTTTCCTTTTCGCAGGCAGCTGCATTATAGTTAAGGTCAAGCATTCTGTAAGGAACAAACTCATCCTTTTCTCCATGAAGGAATATTGTAGGAGTTTTGGATTTCTTCAATTGCTCTACACAAGAAGCTTCCTTGAAACCGAAGCCTGAAATAAGCTTTGTGGCGGCGCTTCCTATGTAAAGGAAGGGGAATGAAGGTGTATGGTATGTTACCTTCATTTCGTTTTTGAATTCATCCCATACAGATGAATAGCCGCAATCAGCCACACAGCATTTAACATTTTCCGGTAAATCTTCACCGCTTGTCATCATGACTGTAGCAGCACCCATAGATACACCGTGAAGTACAATCTGGGGTGTATCATAAATCTCGTTGATATAATTTATCCAGTCGATTATATCGAATCTGTCAAGCCAACCCATTGTTATTGAGCGCTGCTCACTTATATCGTGTCCGCGAAGTGCAGGTAAAAGAATGTTATAACCGCGTTTATGGTAATGAAGTGCATAGCTGCCCATTCCTTTTGGAGAGCTTGTGTAGCCGTGAATACAGATAACCCATTTATCGGAGGGCTCTGTGGCTTTAATAATATATGAATGAATTGACTCATTCTTT
>JAZSCI010000095.1:0-5557 GCA_045602865.1 Acutalibacteraceae bacterium | reverse complement strand
AAGAGAAGGGCTATAAGTTTGTAAGCAGCGAAACTGCATATATCCCACAGACATACACAAGAATCGAGGATCAGGACAACATGAAGGGCATGAGCAGAATGCTTGATATGTTCGATGATAACGACGATATCCAGGATGTGTGGCATAACTGGGAAAACGAGGATGAATACGAGGGCTGATTTTTAAGGCTTAAGTATTGATTTTTGCAGATATTTGCTATATAATAAATACGCTTTAAATATTACGCTCAATTCGGTCATGCAACGAGTGGGTCCTGTGCGACGGGGCACCGTGAACCATGTCAGGCGGGGAACCGAGCAGCATTAAGCGGACCGTTCTGTGCGCCACAGTCCGCCTGCTCGTTGTGTGACCGAGTGGAGCGTAAGTCCTTTTATTCAGAAGCTTTAAACGGGATGTGAGAACATTGTACAGAGCCTTATACAGAAAATGGAGACCTCAGACCTTCTCTGATGTTTCGGGACAGAAGCATATTACCGACACATTGAAGAATGAGATAGAAACAGGCAGACTTTCACACGCCTACCTTTTCACAGGTTCAAGGGGCACGGGTAAAACCACCTGTGCAAAAATTCTTGCTAAGGCAGTAAACTGTCTTTCCCCCGTTGACGGAAATCCTTGTAACAATTGCAAAATCTGTCAGGGTATTGATGACGGCTCCATCCTTGATATAACCGAAATTGATGCTGCAAGTAATAACAGTGTTGATAATATCCGTGATTTGCGCGAAGAGGTAAACTTCACCCCTGCCGCCGCAAAGTACAGAGTGTACATCATAGATGAGGTTCACATGCTTTCTTCGGGCGCCTTCAATGCGTTGCTCAAGACTCTTGAGGAGCCCCCTGCTCATGTATTATTCATTCTGGCAACCACAGAGGTTCATAAGCTTCCGGCAACCATCCTCTCCAGATGTCAGCGCTTTGATTTCAGAAGAATCCCGCCTGAGGAGATTGCCGCAAGACTTCTCCATGTTGCCAAAAACGAAGGCTTATCCCTTACAGAGGATGCGGCTTTGCTTATTGCAGGTATTGCTGATGGCGCTCTTCGTGATGCTTTGTCAATTCTCGACCAGTGTGCAGGCTACAACGAGCCTATAACAGTTACAACTGTAGGTAATGCGGCAGGATTGTTAGGTAAGGATTATCTCTTCGAGTTGTCCGATGCAATATTCAACAATGACAGTGCAACTGCTTTAAGTGTAATTGACAGACTCCACGGCTCCTCTTGTGATATGGAAAGACTTATGAGCGAGCTTGTAAATCATTTCAGGAATATAATGATAGCAAAAAGCACAAAGGCTCCTGAAAAATTCATTGTCAGCACACCTGATGAATTGAACAGATACAAAAATTACGCCGAAAAGGCTACCTTCGGTGCAGTTCTTCATATAATGGAAACCTTGTGCAAGGAATCCTCGCAATTAAAATACAGTGCGCATCAGAGGGCACGTACAGAAACAACCCTTATAAGATTGTGCACCCCATCTCTTGCAACAGATAATGCCACAATTATCAGGCGCATTGATGAGCTTGAAGCACAGATTATGCTTCTTAAGGCTCAGGGAATCACAGCTTCTGAGGCACCTGCTTCAAAGCCCGTTAAATCAGAGCCCGCTGCACCCGTATATACGGCTCCTGAAGAGCCCGAAGCTCCTGTACAGGCAGAAAGCTTTACACCCGATATTCAAGAAGAACCCGAGAATATCGCAGAGGAAATTTCATCTGTTACAGAGCCGGCTGAGCCCGTTTTTGACACTCCGGCAGAAATCAGTAACGGTGCAATCCGCCGTGAATCCGAGCCACCCAAAGCAGAAAGTGCCCCCATCCGGAAAACTCCCGTGGATATGGGTATTGTCACAGAAAATGACACTGCACTCCCCTTTGCGGCTTGGGAAAATACACTGAACCAGCTTTCAAAGATAAACAGACCTTTGTATCCTATGCTTATGGGCTCCTCGGCCTTCAGGGCAGGAAACACAGTATTTATAAAAGCGAAAAACACCGCTTTCCCGCAGATGTTTGCTCAGCAGGTGCATGCGGATTCAATTGCAGAAGCATTGATGAGAGCAACGGGCGAAAAGCTGAAGCCTATGATATATGTAGACAACAGCTCCCCTGCCGCAAATGATGATATAAATCCTGCAGAAGCATTTTTGAAAAAGCTTGACAAACTGCAAATTAATTATTTAATTGAAGAATAAAATCATAAAAAGGATGGTAAACTACTATGAAAGCAAGAATTCCAAATCAGGGCGGTATGTCCCAGGCAAATATGCTCAAAAAGATTCAGGATATGCAGGCTGAAATGAACCGCATCCAGGAAGAGGTTGAAAACACCGAGTTTTCTGCAAGTGCAGGTGGCGGTGCCGTTGAGGTAAGGGTAAGCGGTAAGCACGAAATCCTTGCAGTAAACATTCAGCCTGAGGTTGTTGATCCTGATGATGTTGAAATTCTCTCCGATATGATCGTTGCCGCTACAAACGAGGCAATCCGTAAGGCAAGTGAGACAATGGAACAGAAAATGGGTAGCGCAACAAGCGGTCTTAATATGCCCGCAGGCTTCGGCTTCTGATTATGATTTACAATATTTCTACACTTGAAAAGCTTATTGAACAGTTTTTGAAAATACCTTCCATAGGTCGTAAAACTGCTCAACGAATGGCTTTTCACGTGCTTGATTTATCTGAAAGTGATGCAAAGGAATTTGCCGATGCAATCCTCAATGCACACGAAAAAATTCATCATTGTAAGGTCTGCCACAACCTGACAGAAAACGAGCTTTGTCCCATTTGTGAAAACCCTCAACGCGACAAATCCGTGATCTGTGTAGTGGAAGATCCTCGTGTGATTCTCGCAATTGAGAAGGCTCACGAATTCAATGGTGTATACCACGTTCTCCACGGTGTTATCTCCCCTATGAACGGTATAACACCCGAAAAGCTCACCATCAAGAGTCTTGTAGAGAGAGCTGCCGAGGATAATGTATCCGAAATTATTATGGCGACAAACCCCACAATCGAGGGTGACACAACCGCCATATATATCAGCAAGCTCATAAAGCCATTTGATAAAAGGGTTACGCGCCTTGCATACGGTATCCCCGTAGGTGCAGATATCGAGTACGCTGATGATGTTACACTTATGAGAGCTCTGGCAGGTCGTTCAGAGCTATAACACAAAAAAGAAGGGAGTGGTCATAGTGGCCAGACAAGAGAACAAAACCGTGTCACAGAACAAGAAGGCATACCATGACTACTTTGTTCTTGAAACCTACGAAGCAGGTATTGAGCTTTTCGGCACAGAGGTAAAATCAGTCCGTGCAGGAAAGGTAAATCTCAAAGACTCCTGGTGCAATATAGTAGCAGGTGAAATCCTTGCAAACGGAGTTCATATTTCACCGTATGAGCTTGGGAACAGGTATAATCGCGATCCCCTGCGCCCCAAAAGACTTCTTATGCATAAGAAGGAAATTATGCGGCTTATGGGCGAGGTAAAACAGCAGGGTTTATCCCTCATTCCTCTTTCAGTGTATTTCAATAACACCGGTCGCGCAAAAATGCTTATAGGTCTTTGCAAGGGTAAAAAGCAATACGACAAGCGCGAAACCGAAGCAAAAAGGGATGCTGAGAGAAATATTGAGCGTACTATGAAGGAATATTCGAGGTAAGCCAATGACCAAAAAATGTATACAATGCGGCGAAAAATTTACTCTTTCGGATTCTGAGATTAAGTTTTTTGAATCAAAAAATCTTAGTCTTCCCAAAAGATGCAAAAATTGCCGCGAGAAAAACAGAGCTTCGGGTAAAACTCACAACAAGACGCAGGCACATAAGCATTACAACAGCTATTATGTAAAGAAATCAAATTCATCGGGATTGGCAACTGTTATTCTTTCTGTGATAGTTGCCCTGGCTACTCTCCTTCTCGGATTTGAAAAAGAATTTGTAATTATCGCATCAACTGTGTCCGTAGTGTTCATACTAAACTACATAGTGTTTTCCTTTAAGAACAAAGTTTTCATACAGGAATTTGACACATCCCATTACAAATACACCTTCTATGATACGAAATCTATGGTAAAGCATTATGTTAAGCACGGCAAGCAAACCGCCTGCAACAGTATGGAGGATTATCTTTACAAAGCAAATATGGTTGTTCTCAACAAAGCTTCCCTTTCCAAAAGACAGAAGAAGGACAATGATTTGATATTCTTTAACAAGAGAACAAACGAATTTGTTGTAATTGCGAAAGCCGGATATATGCGGACTTATTTTATCGCAAGTGAAAAGTATTTCAAAAAACAGTAAGGTAAAAACTCGCTGTTTGTGAAAATAAATTAAATACGGGGATGAAAGGATTTCGACGGGGATTTTGAACCGTTATAAGCGAGCAGAGGTGCGGTACCTCTATAAAAGCCGCAAATTAAAAATAACTGACAATAATAGAACAGTTTTAGCAGCTGCTTAAGTCAGCTGCCGTCCTTACCGAGAGTACCGCGGCTCGGATAAGGGCGTCGATTAGCGGTGCACGTGAGCAAAGGAGAGCCTTGTACTCTGCCACGGATTAAAGGGCTACCAACGGACAAAGCCTGTTTATCGGCGTTGTCCCGCGGGAACTTCAAAAGATAAACTACGCTCGTAGAAAGTTTCGGGAATAGATTTTCGGACGTGGGTTCGACTCCCACCATCTCCACCAAACGAAAGTCAGACGAACACCTACTATTTCTTCACAGGCGGCTTCGCCGTGAGAGTGGACATCTGACAAAAGAGAAAACCGCTATCTTAGATTAAGTTCTAAGGTGGCGGTTTTTCATATGGACAAGTTGTTTGAAAAACAATTCAATATCTGTTATAATATTAGCATAGTAAAATATAAGTGAAATAATAAAGGGAGAGATTCTTATGTGGGAAAACATTGATATTGATAGACACTATACAGGAGTGTTTCAAATTTTAGATGAATATATATCGGGTGAACTAATTTACAACAAACAGAAAGGCATAATACTTATAAACCTTGCAAAAAAAGTGACTGCTGATTCCTTATTTGGAAAGAGTTATGGTACACTGCCAATTATAACAGGTAAACTGAATACCGGTTCGGTAGTAACTCTTTTTCACAATCGGTGCAGCAACAACCATACACAAGCTTTTAGTAATCAACGACTTGTTTTTGTTTCTGAATATATGATTTGGTCAAATTCCGAAAGTATTGATTCAACATACAACAAAATGGTGTGTACTCTTAAAAATGCATATCAATGGAGTTCGTTTTCTGCTTTTGAAGAAACTGAAACAGGCATTAAGGCCAAAGATAATGTGGATAAAAAAACATACAATTGGTTCGGTGCTAAAATAACATTTTTCAGTTCTCTGAATGATTCACTATTTGTGCCTCCTAGAGAAGAAGAAACTAAGATTATTCAGCGCCTTGTTCTTGAAATTGAAACCTCAGAAAAACATAATATCAAAGAGTTTGTTTCTATACGAAATAAGGTTATCTCCCTCATCTCATTTGCAATAAAGAACAATGTAAACATC